>JANMVS010000239.1:0-11014 GCA_031392885.1 Verrucomicrobiota bacterium | reverse complement strand
GCACCCACTTGGTCACTACGCGGGCCGATTTATTGAACCGCCGCGCGACCGCGCGCAAACTGAGCCCGGCACGGACCGCCGCCACCATCTCGCGACGCATCCGTGCGCGCGTGTTTTTTTGCCATGTTGCAAGCTCTGTCCGAACCCACAACCCAACAAAGACCTTGAGTGCGGACAGGTTGCTGTCACTTGCCCCCCAAAGCTTTTATACGAAGAGCGCAAAGCCCGCAGAGGAAGGGCGGGGTGTGTCGGGTCGAGCCACTTAACGGAGTCGTGCCAGGTAGGTCGGGCTTTGTGCCCGACCTGCGTCTGAACTGTTGAAACAGGTTGAGCCGCGCCCGGAACTCCGCGTTCATCGGGGTTGCGCGCATGTCCACTCGTCTGCATCTTTTGCCTTGGGACCGACCGCTGCTGCCGTCAGCGGTGGGTTGGCTGGCGGCGGGATGGGCCGGCGATGGACCGCTGGATCTCTCGGCGCTGCTCGTGATCGTGCCCACACGCCAGTCGGGCCGGCGCTTGCGCGAAGCGCTCGCGGCGCACGCCGCGGCCCGGGGGCAGGCGGTTTTTCCCCCACGCGTAGTGCTGCCGGAAACGCTCGCGACACTCGGCGCGCCGACGGTCGGCGTGGCCTCGCGACTCGCCAGCCAGTTGGCATGGATCGGGGTGCTGCGCGCGGTGCCGCTCGGGGAATTCCGGGCCGTATTCCCCGTGGATCCGCCGGTGCGTGATTTTGCCTGGGCGCGGCGGCTCGCGAGTCAATTCCTGCGCCTGCAGGCCACGCTCGCCGAAGCGGGCTTGCGGATGGCCGGAGTGGGCGCGCAAGCGGGCGGGGATTTTCCGGAGACGTTGCGCTGGGGGCAACTCGCCAGACTGGAGGGATACTACGATGAGGCGCTGGCCGCACGCGGTTTGCACGATGCGCAGGCGGCCAAGCTGGCGCCCCCGGCCGATTTGCCGCCGGGCATTAAAAAAATCATCATGCTCGGTACCCCCGATCCGCTGCCCCTGGCGGGACGGATCCTCGCGCACCACGCCAAACAGCGGCCGGTCGAAATTGTCGTGTGCGGTCCGGCGACGGAACCGGTGACCGGGCTGTTCGACGAATGGGGCCGGCCCCGGGCTGAGGTCTGGACCCGGCGTGTACTGGCCTGGCCGGACTTTGAAAGGCAGGTGCGACTCTGTCCTGATCCCGCCGCGCAGGCCGCGCAGATTGTGGCGCTGGCGCAGCGTTACACCACGCCCGAGGGTGAGCTGGCGATCGGGGTGGCTGATCCCGCGGTGCTGGCGCCGCTCGAGAATGGTCTGGGCCGCGCCGGCGTGCCGGTGTTCAACCCGGCGGGCCGCCCCCGGCGGCGCGATGGCCTGCACGCGCTGCTGACCCTGCTGGCGGACTTCGCCCGGGCGGATACTTTTGCCTCGACGGCGGCGCTGCTGCGCTGTCCCGACGTGCTCCACTGGCTGGCCAGCCGCTCCGGCCCGGAGTTTTCCCGGGCCGGGCTATTGCGTGAACTCGATGCACTGCAGGCCGGGCATTTGCCCCCGACGCTGGCGGCGGCGCGCGCCCACGCGGAAAAATTTCCTGCGGTGGCTCCGGCTTTGGCCGCTTTGGCTGAACTGCGGCCGGCGCTCACCGCCGCGGATTTTCCCGCCAATGTCCGCGGGGTTTTGGCGGAGCTGTTCGCCGCCCGGCGGGTCGAGCGTGACTCGCCGCTCGCGGAGTCCGCCGCCGCGTGGCGGGAGTTGGCGGAGGAAGCCGGGCACGCATTGGCGTTGTTTCCCGGTCTTTCCCCGGCGGAGAGCTGGGAACTCGCGCTGGCCCAGTGGGCGGAGAATATCCGCTTTGAGGAAAAGCCGCCGGGGGCGCTCGAGTTGAACGGCTGGCTCGAATTGCTGTGGGAGGATGCCCCCCACCTCGTCGTGGCGGGGGTCAACGACGGCTGCGTGCCGGACGCCGTGGTGGGGGATGCTTTTCTGCCGGAGAGCTTGCGCGGGCCGCTCGGCCTGAAGACCAACGCGATGCGCTTCGCCCGCGATGCCTATCTGCTGGCGGCCCTGGCGGCGAGGCGGGCGACGCACGGCCAGCTCGATCTGCTGGTGGGAAAAGTTTCCGCGGTCGGTGATCCGCTGCGGCCGTCGCGGTTGCTGCTGCGCTGTGCGGACGCGGAGCTGCCGCAACGCATCGCGTTTCTTTTCCGCAAAGTGGCGGCGGCCCAGGCCAGCCTGCCCTGGACCCGCGCCTGGCCGCTGCGGCCGCGGCGGGCCCCCGCCCCGGTGAAACTTTCCGTGACCGCGTTGCGCGATTACCTCGCGTGTCCGTTTCGCTTTTATCTGCAGCATGGGTTGCGGATGGCCGCGGTTGATCTGGCCCAGACGGAACTCGATGCGCGCGGCTTCGGGACGCTCCTGCATGAGGCCCTGCAGGTGATGGGGGAGGACGAAAAACTTCGGGCCACTTGCGACGAGGCGCAGCTGCGCGATGCCTTGCTCGCGGCGTTCGAACGCCGGGTGCGGGTCCGCTATGGCACGGTGCTGACCCTGCCGCTCGTGGTGCAGTTCGAGTCGGCCCGCCAGCGCCTGCGCAAAGCCGCCGAGGTGCAGGCCCGCGAGCGTGCGGCCGGCTGGCGCATCGAACGCGTCGAGTGGAGTTTTGGCTTTCCGCTCGGCGGTCTGACGGTGCGCGGCAAGATCGATCGCATCGACCGTCACGCCGACGGCCGGGTGCGGGTACTCGACTACAAGACCGCGGACACGCCGGTCACCCCGGCAGCCGCGCATCTTGGTCCGCCGCGCGGGGGCGAACCGGAGCGGCCGGCCTGGGCCGGCGTGGTGGTGAACGGCAAGGAGCGCGTCTGGCTCGATCTGCAGCTGCCGCTTTATCGCCGCGCGGTGGCGGAGGAATTCGGCCCGGCGGTCCAGTGCGGTTATTTCAACCTGCCCAAAGCGGCGGGGGAAACCGCGGTGAGCTGGTGGGAGGACTATGCGCCGGAATTGCAGACCGCGGGCGAGGCATGTGCGGCGCAGGTCGCCGCCGCCGTGGCGGCGGGCATCTTCTGGCCGCCGGCGGAGCCTCCCGCCCGGGCGGACGCGGCCTGGGCCGAATTGTTGCACCACGGCGCGGCGGCGAGTGTGGCGGCGGACTGGGCGGCCGGAGGCAGGCCATGAAACCGCCCGGCCATGTGATGATCCTTGCCTCGGCGGGCTCGGGTAAAACCTACGCGCTGACCAATCGCTTTGTGCAGCTGCTGGCCGGGGGTGCGGCGCCCGAGCGAATCGTGGCGTTGACTTTTACCCGCAAGGCGGCGGGAGAATTTTTTGACGAGATCCTCCACAAGCTGGCGTCGGCCGCCAGCGACGCGGTTGCGGCGCATACGCTGGCGACGGAGATTGGCGCGCCGGGGTTGGGGTCGGAAGACTTTCGGCGGATGTTGCGCACGGTGGTCGAGGCGATGCCGCGGCTCAATCTGGGGACGCTCGATGGATTTTTCGCGCGCATCGTGCGGACCTTTCCGCTGGAACTGGGCCTGGGCGGCGATTTCCAGCTGCTGGAAGCAGCGGCGGCCCGCCAGGAACGGCGGCGGGTGCTGCAGCAGCTTTTCACGGCGGGCGGCGAGCCCACGGCCGCGCAAAGGGAATTCATCGAGGCCTTCAAGCGCGCGACGTTTGGCGCCGAGGAGAAGCAACTGACGCGGCGGCTGGAGGCGTTTCTCGACGAGCACACCGAGGTTTACCTGGAAGCGCCGCGGGGCGAGCTGTGGGGCAATGCCCCAAGGATCTGGCCGGGCGGGACCGAGTGGCTGTCAGCGTCGGTCGAGCGCGCGGCGGCGGGCCGGACGTTGCGCGCGGCACTGCCTTGGGCGACCCTCAATGACAAGCAGCGGAGGCGGCTGGAGGATTTCCTGGCCGCGTTGCCCGAGTGGCAGCCCGGGGCGCCGCTGCCCAAACCGGTGGATTATTTGTTGAAGAATGCCCTCGCGGTCTGGGGGGAACTGCGGACGGGTCGGGCGGAGATCACGGTGGAACGCAAAAAAGTCGCGTTGGACCCGGCCGCGGGCGCCGCGCTGGCCGGCGCGGTGCGGGCGATTGTCGCCGCGGAATTGGGACGCAAACTGGAGATGACGCGCGGATTGTTCGCGGTGTTGCACGGTTACGAGTCGGTCTATCACGAGACCGTGCGCCGCGCGGGCCGGCTGACGTTTGCCGATGTGCAGCGGCTGCTGCTGCCGGCCGCGGACGCCCCGCTGCTCACCGGGGCGGCCGCGGGGGAGGGCCGGCTGCTGATCGACTGGCGGCTCGACGCGAAATTCGACCACTGGTTGCTGGATGAATTCCAGGACACCAGTTTTGCGCAGTGGAGCATCCTGAGCAACCTGCTCGACGAGGCGGTGCAAGATGCGGAGCAGCGCCGCAGCCTGTTCTATGTCGGCGATGTGAAGCAGGCGATTTTTGCCTGGCGCGAGGGCGACCCGCGCCTGTTCCGGGAGATCTTCAACCATTACAACCAAGCTGCGCCCGGGGCCATCACGGAGGAGCACCTGACCACTTCCTATCGTTCGGGGCCGGCGGTGATCGCGATGGTCAATCGCGTCTTCGGCGACGCCCAGGCGCTGGGTGCACTGGTGCCGGCGGACGCGGCGGCGCGTTGGTCGGCGGAGTGGCGGCTGCACACCAGTGCGAATTCCGCGCTCGGGGGTTATGCCGAATTGCGCCATGCGGAGGGGGAGGACGGTCGATTCGCGGAGACACTGCGGATCCTGCAGGAAACAGACCCCCTGCGGCGCGGCTTGAGCGTGGCGGTGATCGTGCAAAAAAACGACACGGGCGCGCGCCTCGCCGACTACCTGCGCCGCGCGGGCGGGCTGCCGGCGGTGGCCGAGAGCGACTTGCACATCGCCCTCGACAATCCGCTGACGTGCGCCCTGCTGGCCCTCCTGCGCGCCGCGGCGCATCCGGGTGACACGTTCGCCCGCGAACACCTGGCCATGACCCCGCTGGCGGCCGTGCTGGGCACGGCCGGAGTCGGTGGGCCGGATGAACTGACGGCGCGGTTATTGGGTGAATTGCACGCGGATGGCTTTGCGACCACCCTCGCGCGTTGGTTGTGGGCGCTGGAGCCGCACCTGGCGACGGCGGACGAGTTCAGCCGGATGCGCGGCCGTCAACTGGTCGAAGCGGCGCGGGAATTCGATGAGGGTGGCCGGCGCGATGTGGCGGAATTCCTGGCGTGGGCGGAGGGCTGCACGTTGCGCGAGGTTGACACTGCGGGGGTGGTGCGGGTGCTGACAGTGCACAAGTCGAAGGGCCTGGGATTCGATCTTGTGATTCTGCCGGACCTGGAGGGCCAGACCATGGCCCAGCGGCGCGAGGGACTGGCCGTGCAAAAAACCGCGGATCGTACGGTGGAATGGGTCCTGGCACTGCCCAGCCGGATTTTTCACGAGCAGGATCCGGTTTTAAGCACGCATGTCGCCACCCAGGAGGCGGACGCCGCCTATGAGGCGTTGTGCAAATATTATGTCGCCCTGACCCGCGCGAAACGCGCCTTGTATGTCATCACTGATCCCGTCGGGACGTCGACCTCCCGAAATTTTTCCAAACTGTTGGAGCAAACCTTGGGAGATACCTGGGCGGAGGGCGAGGGGGCTTGGTTTTCGGGCCTGGCTCCGGCCGATAAAATCGAGCCGCCCCCACCGGAGTTGGCGCCGCTCGCGGGGGCGGCGGCCCATAAAGCGGTGCGCCTGCCCTCGCGCCGTCCGTCGGACGCCAAGCCGGACGCCCGGCGCGGGGAATTATTTGGCCCGGAAGACGGGAGTGCAGCGGCCTTTGGCGTCGCGGTGCATGCTTTGTTTGCGACGGTGGAGTGGTGGGACGAGGCACAAACCGCGGACTGGCAGGCTGCCCGTCACCAAGAGGGGGCGGTTCCGGCGGCACGGTGGGAGGCGTTGGACTGTTTGAACAGTTCCAAACTGGCGGAGGTGTTTGCCCGTCCCATCGCTACCACGGAGGTATGGCGGGAGCGGGCCTTCGAGGTGATTTTGGATGGAGTTTGGCTTACGGGTGTATTTGACCGGGTCCAGATCGAGCGGGACCGAACCGGCCGAGCAACCAAGGCGTTGGTCATTGACTATAAGACTGACCGCCCAGGGCCGGGAGCTGTGGGCGGTCCGGCAGAGGTAAAACACGCCGGCCAGCTCAATCTTTACCGGCGCGTGGCGGCGGTTCTAACCGGTCTGCCGGTGAGCCGAGTGCAGTGCGCTTTGGTGATGACCGCCGGCCCAAGCCTCGTGCGGGTGCCGCCATCGATATAAATTCACGCTTTACACCGCGCCGGCCCAGTTGCACGTTGCCCCTTCATCAACCTTTTTACACCATGGGAAATCTTAAGAAGAAACGACGTCTGAAGATGTCGAAACACAAACGCCGGAAGCGCCTCAAGGCCAACCGTCACAAGAAGCGTACTTGGCAGAAATGATCTGCCGCTGATTTCAGTTGGTTTATTGACCTGCCCGCCAACCAAGGTTGGCGGGTTTTTTTGTCTCGTTCGCGGTGGGTCCGGTCCCCCGGCGCTGGTCCGGCTTGGTGGGAATGTAGGAGCCTGCTTGCAGGCGATTCTGCGATTGGGCCGGTGTCGGGCGATCCGCATCGCCTGCCCCACGGCAGGCTCCGGGCCCTGAGCTTGTCGAACGGGCAAGCAGCCTCCTACAAAAACGAAAGGAAAGGGGCCTGGTGGGTTTGGTCAAAGGCCTCGGGGCTTGCCCCGAGGACCTTTACTTGCGGCACTGATCGATATGTAAAATCACGGGGAAACTATTGAGGCCTAATAGCCAAGTGATTTTTTCGTCTTGTCAGACGGCCGGATGTTCCCTATCCAAGCGGTTCTGCAAATGAACCTTGCTTCGTTCACTTGAAGTCCTGCCGGACTCAGCTGACCGAAAACCCCACGCCAACACCCACCCAGCCCTGCATGTTTTTCGCGACCAAATCGAAAGGCTTTTGCGTCGAACTCGGCGAGCAATCGACGTTCCTGGCCCGGCTTGACCAAGACGAGGCCCCCTTTCTTATTGAAGAGCTGAAGGAATTGCCAACCGCCGACGCGGGCGCGATTAGCGAATGGGTCAGGAGTAACGGGGGTAAGGGATCGTCCGGGTTTGCCCATGCTACTTGTGGCATTTATCCCGCCAAGCGCTTGGTCCGGCGGCATACGTTGGATCTGAAGCGGGTGAAGGATCCGGTCTACTTCAATGAAATCTATGCGCAGCAATTCCGCATTGATCCTGAAAAATACATCGTCCGGGCCTTGAATCCCACTGATGGCGGGGATTACGACACCACCAAAGCCGGTCAGAAAGAAGTGCTTTTTGCCGGTCTGCCGGCGGATGACGTGATCGCCATCCAGGATAAGTTGCTGGAGCAGGGCATTTATCCCGAACGGCTTGAGTTAGGCACGCTGGCCGCATTGGGCGGTATGATCAGCTACCTGAAATTTAAGCAGAGCAAGTCGCCGCTGCTGTACCTTGAGATCGGTGATGAAGTCACCCAGAGTTTCATTGTCAGCACCGAGGGAGTGGACATCTCCCGGCCGATACCGAGTGGGATCGCGGCCATGATTCCCGTGGTGCAAAAAGAACTCGGTCTAAAGGACGAGGAATCGGCCAAAAAGCTCTTCTATTCCAACACCTTTGATTTTACCAGCATGGGGGGAGCGCTCGTCAAGAAATTGCTCAAGGAACTGCATTCCTCCATTGGTTTTTACGAAGTTCAGACCGGCCAGTCCATCGGCAACGTTTTGTGTGCCCAGCTACCCAGTAACCTGAACTGGCTGGGAGTCTCCATGGCCGCGGCTCTCGGCGTAGCGCCGCTTAAAATGGACATGTTGCCCTGGCTGGAGTCGCTGAACATCAAGCTGGCCGACGGCGTGATGCCTAATCCGCCGGATGAGCGCTGGGCCGGACTTTTATCCCTAATCGCTTCTTACAATTCCGATGGCGTTCCAACTATCACTGAAGAAAAAAAGTGATGAGCAGGCGGCGCTGCCGCTCTGGCATCCAAATTTCCGCAACTTTGAACGGTTGCCGGATACCAAGGTCGTGCGCACGACCTTCTTCGTCAACACGGCGGCAGTGGCCGCGACACTCTGCCTGCTGCTGTGGTTTGGCTACCGCGAGTACCACCTCTACAGTCTGGGTGAACAGATCGCCCAAGCCCAGAAGGAGATCGATCGCAATGCCAAGCAGAACAAAGAGTCACTCCGGCTCACCAAGATTTTTGCCGATGAAGAAATGAAGCTGAGCGAGGTCGAAGCCTTCCGGCGTGCGCCCATCACGGCAGCGGAGTTCGTCACGCTCCTGGGTAAGACATTGCCCAGGGAAATCTCCATTGAAACGGTCGATGCGCGTCTGGCCCAAGCCACCGGTGGGGCGATTATCCAGATGCGCGGCTTGGTTGCCGGCACCCCCGATCAAGCCGCGGGGACCGCCTCGAGCTATGTTGATATGCTGAGGGCTCATCCCCGGCTGGGCGCCGTGTTTGATCCCATCACGTTGGCCAATTTGAATCGCGATGCCACCGGCAGTACCTTGGCCTTCGATATCTCGCTCAAGGTGAAGGCCGAGTCCAAGGAGAAGAAATAACATGACTTCCGCTGACCTCTTCGCGACGTTCAAAAAACACCCCATCGGATTTTCCAGTGGCGGGTTATGTGTGATTTTGGCCGCCCTGCTTTATTTTCGCGGAGATTTGATTGCGGCGAATCAGGCGGTTTACGAAGCCAAATCCGCCGAAGCCGCCAAAGTCCTCGCCAATGTGCGCAACTCGGAAAATTTGCCCCGGCAAGTGGCTGAGATCCAGATGCTGGCCAAGGACATGGACAGCCGCCTCATCCGCACCGGCCAACTGGCGGTCAACCTGCAATACTTCTACAAGTTGGAGGCGGAAAACGAGGTCAAGTTGCTGGACGTTCGCCAGAGCACCCCCCCGAAGGGCGGCAAGGGCATGTATGTCGGCATTCCCTATAGTGTATCTATCCAGGGGTCTTTCAAGCAGGTGGTCGCTTTCCTGCAGCGCCTTGAAAACGGCCCGCATTTCTGCCATTTCTCCACGGTCACGTTCAACAAAGTCAGTGGCACCGGCACCGACGCTGCCGGGGCGGTGTTCCCGCTCATGACCCTTAATCTCACCCTTGAACTGCTCGGCCTGCCATGAAAAATCCGCTCAACCAGCTGATCCGATTGCTGCTGATTTTGTCCGGTGGACTCAGTCTCGCTTTGCTGCACGCGGCGGAAAGCGACGTGGCGAGCCCCACCGTGCGGCAGGAAGCCTTGGACATGGCCAAAAAGCTGCTGGCGCCCCGCGAAATTCCGGCCGTGGCGGCGGACCCATTTCATTCCGGAGCCTTCGCTGAGGTGCTGAAGGGCACCGGCCGTGCCCCGGACGCTGGGACTACGACCATCCGGACCGATGTGTCCAAGCCGACCGGCCCCCGGACCGGCCGCGATCAACTCCAAGCCATCGCCGCCGGCCTCAAGCCCAGCGGTTATATTGTTTTGGGTGGCGAGCCCACGCTTTTATTCGGTCAAAAGCGGGTCAAAGCCGGCGGTTCCGTGACAATAACCTTTGAAGGCAGTGAATATACCGTAGAAATAACCTCCATCGACCGACCTAACTTTACCCTCCGGCTGAACCGCGAGGAATTTACCCGGCCAATCAAATAAGGAAACGAACTATGAGCACTCGACGCATCCTCCTCACCGCAGTCTTCCTCGCGGCCTGCAGCATTCCCGCCGTAGCCCAAACGGAAACCCCGGCCGCAACGCCGCCCGCCGCCGCTCCGGCGGTCACCGTGGCTGGCGCCACGCCCGTGGCCGCCCCGGTCACCCGCGACAAGGACACCCTCTCCGTTGATTTCCCGGACGAGGATATCAAGACCATCCTGCGCAACGTCGCCGACCTCTTCGAACTCAACCTGGTTGTCCCCGACACCCTGACCGGCAAGACCTCGATCAAGCTGCGCGATGTGTCCTGGCGCCAGATTTTCCAGGTGGTGCTGTCACCGGTTGGCTTCACCTACATCGAGGAAGGCAACATCATCAAGATTGTCAGCAATGAGCTCATGCAGTTGGAACCCGGCACCACCGAGGTCTTCGTGCTGAACAACGCCAAGGCGTCGGATATCAAGCCCACGATCGACGGTCTCATCGACGCCGCCAAGGGCGGCAAGATCGTGGTCGATGCTCGCAGCAATTCCCTGGTGATCACCGAGCGTCCGACGCAATTGAAGCGCATCGCCGGCATTATCGCGCAACTCGACAAGGCCACCGACCAGGTGATGATCGAGTCCAAGTTCGTCGAGGTCACCGACCGCGACATCCGCAATATCGGCGTCAATTGGGCGTCGCTGCAGGGCATGCAATTTGGCGTCCGTGGCGTTAGCCAGAAATTCGGGCGCGATCAGGGGCAGACCTTCACGAACGGTGGGAACACGTCCAATGCCACGCTCTCTGGTAATAGCCTTTCGAACACGAACACCACAGGCAAAGCGACGACCGACACATCAACCACCACGGGTACCGGAGCCACCGCCGTGGTGACAACGTCCAACACGGGTGGGATCGCAACTAACGCAACACAAACCAATGTTGGCAGTCAGTTGGGAATCGATATCACGACAGGTTTGCCGACGGTTGTCCCGGTTGCATCGAACGGCACGACTACTTCGGTTACCAGTCCCACTTCCCAGACTAATTCGATCAGCACTCTACCCAGTCAGCAGACCAACACGAGCGGTGGCTTCACTAACACGACACTGGGATCAAAGATTGATGGTGTGACTAATTCGGTTAATAACGCGATCAATTCCCTCACGGGTCTGACGAACACGGGCGGCACGTCACGTCTGGCCACGGCGGTCTTCTCCTCATCGGATTTCAACATTATCGTTTCCGCTTTGAAGACGCAGAACAATACCAAGATCGTTTCCAATCCCACGATCGTCACGTTGAACAACACCGAGGCGACGCTG
>JANMVS010000225.1:0-8777 GCA_031392885.1 Verrucomicrobiota bacterium | reverse complement strand
GACAAAGTCTGACTAAAAACACCGTCATCTTCGGCGGAATCTCCCTCTGGGGGCTTCTGCTTGTTTCCTGTATGGTCGTAGACCGAACCGTTGTTGCACCGCCCAATATTGCGGGTGCCAGCTTTGTCGGCTCCAAGAAATGCGCCGAATGCCATGAAGACCTGACCGGACACTTCGATGGGGCAACGCATAGTCGGATCGCGTTGAAGGATGCCAAGGGCACCGACATTGGTTGCGAGTCCTGCCACGGCGGCGGTTCGGTGCACGTCCGGGCGGGCGGCAGCAAGGGCACCATCGTCAATCCCAGCAAGTCGCCTGAGACCTGCTTCACCTGCCACCTCGACAAGCGCGGCGAATTCAGTCTCCCGCATGCGCACCCCGTTCTGAGCGGCCAGGTGACCTGCAACGACTGCCACGACCCCCACAAGGGTCACGTCGTCAAACGGAGCGGGGCCGAGCTGGAAACGCCCAACGAGACCTGCACCAAGTGTCACACGGCGCAAAAGGGCCCGTTCCTCTTCAAGCATAACGCCATGGTGGAAGGCTGCACGGTCTGCCACAACCCGCACGGCACGGTGAACCAGAAGATGCTGGTCGCCCGTGATGCCAACCTCTGTCTGCAGTGCCACTTGGAGCATCCCGCCGTCGTCGTCGTCGGGGGGGTTGCCGGAACCGTGGGCGATGGCAAGATTGTGGCCGGCGGCGAGGATCATCGCACCCGCCTGCAGCAGGGCACCTGCTGGTCCGTCGGCTGCCACGAGGATGTTCACGGCTCCAATGCCAGCAAAGCTATGCGCTACTAACACCCCCTAACTATTACCTACAATGCATGCCACAAATTTTAATCTCCGTCACGGCGCCAGTGTGATTGCCTGCCTGGCCCTCGTCCTGGGTACGGTCGGTGCTCAAGCCGCCGCCACCCCCAAGCCAGCCGACGAGTTCCCGACCTTTGACAGCTACATCAAGATCTCGGGCAAGGTCCCCTCGGTCACCGGTAACCCCGCGGCCTACGCCGAACGCTTCCGCACGCGTGATTCCGGTTCCTACGGCATCGAGGCGCTCCACTTCGTCAAGGAACTGGACAAGGAAACCACCATGGAAATTGACGGCAAAGCCATGGTCGGAGCCGAGGATTACCTGGCCAAGCTGCGCCTGACCAAAAACGAAAAGGGCACCTTTGAGATGGGCTACAAGAGCTTCCGCACCTTCTATGATGGGATCGGCGGCTTCTTCCCCCTCAACAAGGCCTGGATGCCGCTGGGCACCCAGGAGCTGCACACTGATCGTTCCAAGTTCTGGGTCGACGGAATCATCGCCATCCCGAACAAGCCGGTCTTCCACTTCCGTTACATGGATGAAAAGCGGGATGGCCGGAAAGACACGACCATTTGGGGCGACACGGATCAGACCGGCATTCCGATCTACAACGTCGGCAGCCTCAATCCGGTTTCCGCCAACCGGAAACTCGACGCCGCCTTCATCCAACTGGATGAACACCAGAAGACCCTTGAGCTATCCTTGAAGCACACCGTGGGGAACACCGAGTTGGAGCTCACCATCATCAACAACAAGACCGACAGCGATGATACCCGCTACGTTAACCGTTACCGGAATGAGTTGAAGCCGTTCCCGCTCTACCCCACCGGCCAGCCGGCCTTCCTGGTCGGGGCCCAGCAGGCCAACAATCAGATCCGCGGTTTTGACGAGCAGATCAGCAATTCCACGGTCTGGACCTACACTGGTCATTTCGAGACCAAGATGAGCGACCAACTGACGGCCTTCGGTGGTCTCAGCTATCAGGACGCCGGGGCGGATATCGCCGGCAACCGGCAGATGATCCTCTACATCAATACCACGCCGGGGATCGTGACCGCTGTGGGCGGTTTCGTCGGCGCCAACGGCCGGCCGCCTTATTCCTACAAGACGGTGGCAGGTCGCACCACAGAGGAGGTTCTGACGGGCAATCTTGGGATCGTCTACAAGCCGCAGCATGACCTCTACGTCAGTCTGGCCCTCAAGGGCGAAAAACTGGACATGAACGGCCGCAACCAGGTGACCTACATCAGCAATGGCATCGTCCAGTCCACCGGGGTGGTCACCCCGGTGATCGTTAACGCCCCGAATGAGAGCAAGCGTAGCCAAAAGACCTGGACGCCGGAGCTGGATGTCCGCTACTCGGGCATCAAGGATCTCGCCCTCTATAGCACGCTCGACTACCGCAACAGCCCGGGCGATGAGTATGGCCTGAGCCAGGGTGTTACCCTCGGCGGCGCCGCCGGGGCCCCGGTGGTCAGCAATGACTCCACGAAATTCAAGCATGGCCATTATAAATTCGGCGCCAACTGGATGATCTCACCCCTGGTCTCCGTGCGCGGGGAAATCTTCTACAAGGATCACCAGAACAAGTTCACGGGCTACGGCACGAGCCTGGGCGGGCGCTACATCTTGGGCTACGAATTCAAGGGCTACAAGCTGACGGCCATCTTCAAACCGATGAGCACGGTGACCTTTACCTCCCGTTACGTCGGCCAGAAGGGCACGATGCACACCACCGTGGATGCCGGCACGGAATACCAGAGCCTGGACTCCACGAACCATTTGTTCGGGGAGACCCTCGACTGGAATCCCAACCACCAGGTGTATGTGCAGGCCAACCTCAATCTGGTGTTCGCCACGATCTCGACGGCCTATCCGAGCGCCGGTGGCACCGGCAACGATGTCCTCCGCAATGCCGACAACAATTATGTGAACGGCAGTTTGGTGGCCGGGTTTGTGGTGAACAAGACCATGGACGCCCAGTTCGAGTACACCTACTACAAAACCAACAACTACAATCCGCTGGCCCCGTCCGCCTCTCTCTCCTATGGCGCCGGCGGCAAGGAATACACCGTGACGGCCGGGTTGAAGGTCAAGCTGAGCGACCAGATGATTGGCCGCGTGAAGATCGGCTATTTTGACAGCAAGAGTGATACGACCGGCGGTAACACCAACTTCAAGGGGCCGATGGCCTACGTCTCGCTCGACTACGCGCTGTAACCGCAGCCGGGATCCTTTCCTATGAAAACCAGGACCAAGATCGCATTAACCGGTCTGGTGTTGTCCCTCGGCACGGGGGCGGCCCTCGCCGCGCCCGCCGCCGACAATTGGGACAACCTCTGCGCCTCCTGCCACGGCGCGGACGGCAAGGCCCAGACCAAGACCGGCAAGAAACTCAAGCTGCGCGACTACACCGACGCCAAGGTGCAGGCGGAACTGACGGACGCCGGCATGATCAAGGCCACCGCCGACGGCGTGAAGGTGGACGGCAAGGAGAAGATGAAGGGCTACAAGGCCGAGCTCTCGGCGGACGAGATCAAGGACCTCGTGACCCACATCCGCAAATTCAAGGCCTGAGGCCGCGCGGCCTGATCCATATTCAAGCCGACGGATCGTTCGCCACGTCCGCCGGCTTTTTGTTTTTTCGCTCTTCCCGACAAAACCCGCAACAAACACTCACTCAACCCACCTTCATTCTTCCCATGAAAACCACCACCAAAATCGCCCTCAGCACCATCGTGCTCTCCTTCGCCACCGGGGTGGCCCTCGCCGCACCCGCCGCGGAAAACTGGGACAACCTCTGCGCCTCCTGCCACGGCAGCGACGGCAAGGCCCAGACCAAGACCGGCAAGAAACTCAAGCTCCGCGACTACACCGACGCCAAGGTGCAGGCCGAGCTGAAGGACGAGGAGATGGCCAAGGCCATCACCGACGGCGTCAAGATCGACGGCAAGGAGAAGATGAAGGCGTTCAAGGAGGAGATCTCCGCCGACGAGATCAAGGACCTCGTCGCGCACGTGCGCAAATTCAAGGCCTGAGCCGCCCGCCGCCCCGCTTCCCGCCGACGCCGCGCTTGCGGCCGGCGGCTTTTTTTTCTCAACTGTTCAATCTGGCCATCAGCTCCCATGACCACGCCTCACCCGAATCAGCCCAAGCCGGTGCTCGTGCGCCGCTCGCACTTCAACAACTGGATCAGTGCCATCGGTGGCGTGCTCGCCGTGGGCGCGCTCTTTTCCTTTGCGCTGCTGACCTGGATGGATCTGACGGGTGATCACAAGAATCCCTACCTGGGCATCCTCACCTATATCGTCGCGCCCGGCTTCCTCATCGCCGGCCTCGGCACCGCGATTTTTGGCGCCTGGGCCCAGCGCCGTTGGGCGCTCGTCCATGCCGACATCCCGGACAAGTGGCGGCTGGACTTCAGTGATCTCACCCTTCGCCGCTATCTGGTCGTTTTTGCCGTCGGGGCGATGGCCTTTATCATGCTTTCGGCCTTTGGCAGCTACCAGACCTACCACTATGTGGAGTCCACGCAGTTTTGCGGCCAGGTTTGTCACCAGGCCATGAACCCGGAATTTGCCACCTACCAGCGCGGCAGCCACGCCCGGGTGGATTGCGTCGGCTGCCATGTCGGCTCCGGGGCGGCCGCCTTCGTCAAGGCCAAGATCAACGGCACCCATCAGCTCATCGCCTACACGCTCGACAACTACAGCCGGCCCATCAGCACGCCGGTCAAGAACCTCCGGCCCGCCCGCGAGACCTGCGAGAAATGCCACTGGCCAGAAAAGTTTCTCGGCAACTTGGATGTCACGTTTGACCACACCCTGTCCGACAAGAAAAACACGCCTTACAGCGTGCGCCTGCTCATGCGGGTCAACACCGGCCGGCCCGGCAGCCCGCTCGGCGGCATCCACTGGCACGTCAGCCCGGACAATTCGGTCGAGTATTATGCCGCCGATGAAAAGCGCCAGGATATCGTCTGGATGCGAGTGACGAACCACAAGGACGGCTCCGCGAAGATTTTCCGCAACGAGGAGTTCAAGGGTGAGCCGCCGGCCGGCATGGCCCGCGTGATGGACTGCATCGACTGCCACAACCGCCCGGCGCACGTCTTCCCCGCCGCCAACGATGCGGTGGAACACTCCCTGGCCCTGGGGACGCTCGGCAACAAGCTGCCCCACATCAAGCGCACGGCGGTGCAGGCCATGCTGCAGAAAGAGATCACCACCGCGGGCGAGGCTCCGGCGAAGATCGCCGATTTCATCAAGGCCAAATACCAGGACAGCCCGGAGGTGCCGGCCACCATCGCGGAGGTGCAGAAAATCTACGCCGAGACTATTTTTCCCGAGCGCAAGGCCGACTGGCGGGTTTATCCGAACAACATCGGCCACAAGGACTGGCCCGGTTGCTTCCGGTGCCATGACGACAAGCACAAGACGGCCGCAGGAGAAACCGTGCGTGCCAGTGATTGCACCTCGTGCCACACCATTATTTCCCAAGGCAAGGAAGCGGAACTTGGCATGCTGTCCGCCAGTGGCCTCGAGTTCAAGCATCCCGGCGGTGAGTACGATGCCGACCTGAAGTGCGCCGACTGCCACAACGGCGGCATCCAGGGGAAGTGAGCAGATTTAACCAGTAGCCACCGGGCCGCTGCGCCGGTGGGATCGGGTGAATGGGAATCGATATTTTTTGCGCTCGTGGTGTTTTTCGTGGCCCGGCTCCATCCCGGCCGCGGCGCCCGTTGCGTGCCCCGCCTCACTGCGGGCCGGTGGCCGTTGCCAGGGCGGCCGCGGCTTTCGCGAGTCCGCCACTCAGTCCATTCCGCTGATGGACGATCTCCCCCTGCGCGTTCAAGATGGTGATGATATTCGAGTGGGCGAACATGCCGTCGCCCGCCGGCGCATATTTCACGCCGAGCAGGGCGGCCAGTTCGCGCACGGCGTCGTCGCTGCCGTGCAGAAGGATCCACTGACCGTCGAGCGAGCGCTGGACACGGTAGGCGGCGAGGGCGGCGGGCGTGTCCCGGGCCACGTCGAAGGAGACGAGCACAAACACGGCGCGGTCGCGCATCGCCGCCGGCAGCTGGCCGCGGATCGCCTGCATGTCGGTGACTTGGAGCGGGCAGGCGTAACCGCAGGAAGCAAAAAACATAGTCAGCACGACGGGCCGGCCGCGCAGTTCGCCGAGTGTGAAAGGCTGGCCGGAGTCGTTGGTGAATTTCGCGTCGAGTTGGTAGATGGATTCCGGGCTGAAGCCTGCGGCGGCCATGGCCTCGCAGCACGCGTCCTTCTTCGCCTCGGCGGCGGGCGTTTCCGGTTCTAGGAGCCTGCTTGCCGGCGATGGTTGGGCGGAATCGCCTGCAAGCAGGCTCCTGCAAAAAAACAACGAGGCGAGGACGAGAAGGGATTTTGTTTTCATGGCGCAGAAACGATTTTGCGTGGGAGATCCTGCGCGCAGCGGAAGCCGAGCGAGGTGGTCGTGTTATTGGCCTTGAGGGAGGAGCGCAGGGCTTGGCGCATGAAGGCGGCGTAGTCGGTCGTATCCTTGGCGCCGACGGAACCGGCGCCGCAGAAGAGATCGCGGTCCAGGCCGGAGTCGGCGCGGGATTCACCCGTGACCAGGGCGGTGTTGAAATCGTCGACCCATTCCCAGACGAGGCCGTGGAGGCCGCGCGCCCGGTAGAAATTGGGCGGAGCGGTGGCGGCATCGGCCAGGACGGCGGGGACGGGCCGCGCGAGCCAGGCGTAAAGATCGCGGTTGAGGGCTTCGTCGTTTTTGCCATCAGACCGCGTGTAGCCGGCGGACGCGGCGAACTCCCATTCGGCCGTGGTGGGCAGCCGCCGGCCGGCCCAGCGGGCATAGGCGCGGGCGGCGAACCACGAGACCCGGACGACGGGGGCGCCAGGCGGAGCTTTCGCGCCCGGCTCAAGATCACCGTCCCAGTGTTCCAAGTAAGAGGAATCGGCGAAGAGCCGGCTGACCTGGGATCGCTGCCACTTGGGCTGGGCGGTGACGAAAGCGAGATACTCGGCGTTCGTAACGGGCCGTTCGTCGAGCAGAAATGCGGCCACGGGGATTTGCGCTGGTTCATTGAGCGTACGTTGCAGCGGAACGTAGACGCCGGCGGGGATGAGCACCGTGCCAGCCGGCACGGTGGGATTTTCGGCTTTCGATTTTCGCTTCTCGCTTCCGACCGATGACGGCTCGGCGGCGACCGCGGGAGGAAACCAGAGAATAACCCCCGACCACAAGCCGAGCGCGAGGGCGCCGAGCCGGAAGGAAGGGATGATTTTCATTCGCGATGGGTCCGATACCCCGGAGCTTGCTCCGGGGATGGTTTACTCTGTGTCAATCGGGATTCATCTGTGGTTTCCGAATGAATGGTCCCGGCTTAGTGGATCTGGTTGCGGATCGCCTTTACCTGGTCGGTCTTGAAGGACTCGCCCTGGTTGCCCCACGAATTGTAGACATAGGTGAGCACATCGGCGATCTGCGCGTCGGTGAGGACGGCTTCCTGGGGCGGCATGACGCTGTTGATGGCGACGCCGTTGACCACGATCGGCCCGGTCAGGCCTTTCAGCACGGTGCGGACGGCGCGGTCGCGATCGGCGAGCATGTAGTCGGAACCCGCGAGCGGGGGGAAGGCCCCGGGCAGGCCCTTGCCGTCAACCTGATGGCAGGCGAAGCACAGACCCAGGTAGACCTGCTTGCCTTTCTCGATCTGCATTTCCTTGGTGAGCCCGGCGATGACGGGATTGGATTGGGTCGCGACTTTGATCTGCCAAAGCAGTTCGGTCTCCCGCTTGGCCGATTCAGAACCGGCCTCGGCCTGGGCGCCGAGATAGACGGCGTTGATCTCCTTGCCGGAGTAGATGACGCGGTCCTCGGGCCCCGTGACCTTCAGCATGCCCAGCGCGCCCTTGTTGAAGGCGCGGGTGAGCGAGTGATCGACGAGAATGAACGTGCCGGGCACGTCGACCTTGAACTCGACGACGGTGGCGCCGCCTGAGGGCACCAGGGTGGTCTGCACGTTGCGATTGGGCAGGCTGAGCCCGGCCTCGGGATAGACCTTGTCGAAAATCTCGCCGATGATGTGGAACGAGGAGGTGACATTCGGGCCGCCGACGCCGAAGTAGAGGCGGACGCTCTCGCCGACCTTGGCGGTGATGGCCTTGTCGCCGACGAGGGAGCCGACGGAGCCGTTGAACACGATGTACGGCGGGCGTTCGTCGATGGCCTTGGCCATGTCGAACGATTGCAGGCCTTCCTCGCCGTATTTGCCGGTGGTGTAGAACTCACCCTGCATCACGTAATATTCCTTGTCGACAGGCGGGAGGCCTTCCTTGGGCTCGACGAGGATGAGGCCATACATGCCGTTGCCGATATGCATGGGCACAGGCGCGGTGGCGCAGTGGTAGACGTAGAGGCCGGGATTGAGCGCCTGGAAGGTGAACTGCGAGCTGTGGCCGGGCGCGGTGAAGGTGGAGGCCGCGCCGCCGCCGGGGCCGGTGACGGCGTGAAGGTCGATGTTATGCGGAATCTTGGATGACGGGTGGTTGTTCAGATGAAACTCCACGACATCGCCTTCGCGGACACGGCTGAACGAGCCGGGGACGCTGCCGCCGTAGGTCCAGAAGGTGTATTCCACCCCGTCGGCCAGCCGGCCGACGACCTCGCGCACCTCGAGATTGACGACGACGCGCGCCGCATACTTGCGCTTGATCGGTGCCGGGACATGCGGGGGCGAGGTGAGGATCGCCTGCTCGATGGGCATGGCGACCACTTCGGAAGGAAGGACAACGGGACCCTTCGCGTCAGTCGGGCCCTCAGCCCGGACAATATTGACGGTGAGGAAGGCAGCGGCCATCGCGAGAATGGCCACCGCGAGGGCAGTGATGAAGCGTGGATTTTTCATGATAAACTGGGGTAAAGTGTAGGGGATTTATGGGAGAAGCGCTGGG
>JANMVS010000147.1:0-6231 GCA_031392885.1 Verrucomicrobiota bacterium | reverse complement strand
GCTGGACTTCATCGGCCAGCCCGAAGGCTATGGTTTAAAGCTGCGCGAGGCCTACCTCGCTAATGATTACCATAAGGTGACCGACGAAGTGCGGCCGGACTGGACCATGGACGGCGCAGCGCAAAACGCCACCTTCCTGCTTGAGGTTGGCCGGCGCATCGCGACCACCCCGGCTTGGCCCGAATGGAAGCCCGGCACCGAGTTCAAGGCCCGCCGCGACGCGATGCTGAAGAAGTGACCGATGGGTGGAGGGGGGGCACCCGGGCAGGGTTTTCCTTTGCCAGTCAGAGCGAACTGCGGTTCTGTCCGCCTGTGTCCACGCTGCGACCGAAGCTCCGCCTGCTGTCCTTGCTGCTCTGTCTTTTGTGCTTGACCGGCTGCCGCCCCCGCGAGACGCCGGTCGAACTCGGCAACCGCACACAGGTGCTGCACCAAAACATCGGGGCCGAGCCGCAGGATCTCGATCCGCCGATGATGCAGACGAATGCGCATTACCAGGTGCTAATGGCGCTCTACGAGGGCCTGACCGGCTATGATCCGCAGGATCTGCACCCGGTCCCCGGCGTCGCCGAGCGCTGGGAAATCTCCGACGACGGTCTCGCCTACACTTTTCACCTGCGCCCCGCCGCCCATTGGTCGAATGGTGATCCGGTCACAGCGCAGGATTTCGCCTTCAGTGCGCAACGCACGCTGACCCCGGCGCTCGGTTCCCCCTACCCTTTCTATTATTTCGTCGTGCGCGGGGCGCAGGATTTCGCCACGGGCAAGTCGAAGGATTTTGCCACCGTCGGCATCCGTGCGCTCGACGCGCGCACCCTGCGCATCGAATTGCACCAACCCGCCCCCTACCTGCTTTTTCTTTTGGGCAGCTTTGCCTGGATGCCGGTGCATCGCGCCACGGTGGAAAAGCATGGCCGATTCGACCAGCCTTACACCGGCTGGACCAAGCCTGGTCAGATCGTCACCAACGGCCCGTTCACCCTGACGGACTGGAAGCCCGGCCAGGAAATTATCGTGCGCCAAAACCCGCGCTACTGGGATGCCGCCAACGTCCGCCTGCGTGAAATTCATTTCCATTTGATCGAGAACATCGACACCGAAGAACGCGCGTTCCGCTCCGGGCAGTTGCACCTCACCGAATATGTGCCCGGCTCGAGGCTGAAGACCTACCACGACAACGAGCCGCAGCTGCTCAAGGCCGCGCCGTTCTTCATGACCTATTTCTATGGCTTCGACACCACTCGGCCGCCGTTCAATGACGGGCGCGTGAGGCAGGCCTTCTCACTCGCCCTGGATCGCGATCGCCTCATCGCCAGCGAACCATACCGGGGCTTGCGCACGGCGAGTTCTTTCGTTCCGCCCGGGGTCGACGGCTATATCTACGATGGCACAGACCGGCTGCATTTCGATCCCGCCGAAGCGCGGCGCCGGCTGGCCGCCGCCGGCTACCCTGAAGGCAAGGGCTTCCCCGTGGTCGACATCACCTTTCCCACCAATGGCCGGCACCAACAAATCGCCGAGGTGCTGCAGCAGATGTGGCAGCAGAACCTCGGCATCCGCCTGAATGTCGTTAACAAGGAGGGCCGCGTCTTCCACGAGGAACGCCTGCGCAAACTCTACCAGCTGGCCCGCGCCGGCTGGGTGGGCGACTACCTCGACGCCCACGCCTTCCTCAGTGTCTATGTCTCCGACGGTGGCCAGAACGACACCGGCTGGGCCAACCCGACCTATGATCGCTTGGTCCACGATTCGCTGAACGAACGCGACCGGGCTAAACGCCAGGCCATCTACCGCGAGCTTGAGTCCATCTTCCTGCGCGAACTCCCCATCATCCCGCTTTTCCATGATTCGTCGCCGCATCTGGTGAACCCCGCCGTGCAAGGCTATTATCCCAATCTCCTGAATTACCATCCCTACCAGCGGATGTGGCTTGAGCACAAGTGAGAGGGCGCACCGTCCGCTGTCGGGCTTAAGGCCCAACTTTCACCGTCCGCTGTCGGGCGTAAAGCCCGACCTGCAGGTTGCGGACTATTTCCGACTGGCTTACTCTTTCTGTTCTCTGTCTTCTGTCCTCCGCCCTCTGATTCAAGCCCATGTTTCGCTTCATCGCCCGCCGCCTGCTGCAGGTCATCCCGGTTCTCTTCGTGATTATCACGGCGACGTTCTTCATGGTCCGCTTCGTCCCGGGCGGACCCTTCACGGCGGAGAAGGCCATTCCGCCGGAGATCCTGAAAAATCTGGAGGCCCACTACGGCCTCGATCAGCCGCTCTGGCGGCAATACCTGAACTACCTCAACAGCATTGCGCACGGCAATCTTGGCCCGTCGTTCAAGTATTCCAACCGCACCGTCAACGAGATCATCGCCGACAAGCTGCCGGTGTCGCTCGAACTCGGCTCCCTGGCGTTGCTGGTCGCGCTGCTGGTGGGACTGCCGCTCGGGGTGCTGGCCGCCGTGCGGCGCAACAGCTGGCTGGACTACCTTGCCAGTTCCATCGGCATGCTCGGCATCAGTGTGCCGACCTTCGTGCTGGGGCCGCTGCTCGTGCTTTTTTTCGCCATCCACCTCGGCTGGGTCAACGCCTCCGGCTGGTATGACTGGCCGGACCGCATCCTCCCCTGCCTCACCCTCGGCTTTGTCTACGCCGCTTACATCATGCGCCTGACCCGCGGTGGCATGCTGGAGGTACTCAATCAGGATTACATCCGCACCGCGCGCGCCAAGGGCGCGTCAGAAACGCGCATCGTCCTGCGCCATGCCTTGCGCGGCGGCCTGCTGCCGGTCGTGTCGTTTCTCGGCCCGGCCATCGCCGGCATCCTGACGGGCTCGTTCGTCATCGAAACCATTTTTCAAATCCCCGGCCTCGGCCGGGAGTTCGTGAACAGCGCCTTCAACCGCGACTACACCCTGGTGCTGGGCACGGTGATCCTCTATGCCGGCCTGATTGTCCTGCTGAACCTGGCGGCCGACGTCGCCCAAGTCTGGCTCAACCCGAAGTTGAAATTCGAATGAACAGTTTTTCACCACGGATTACGCGGATGAACCCGGATAGCCGATCCTTTCCCCATGTTTGTCATTCTGAGCGCAGCGAAGAATTCATCAGCACGACCGCTGGCGCGCATTATGCTGGATCCTTCTCCCGCCCAGGCGGGATCAGGCTGACAGGTTTTAGGAATCCATCCCATCCATCCGTGTAATCCGTGGCCAATAAAATGTCTTCTGCTTCTCCACCGGTTCGCGCTCCCGCCATCATCCCCGCGCAAATCGAGCCCGGGTCCTCGCTCTGGCGTGATGCCTGGCACCGCCTGCAGAAGAACAAGCTCGCCGTCACTGGCGGGGGCGTGCTGCTGGTGCTTTCCCTGCTCTGCGTCGCCGGCCCGTGGTTTCTCCACTTAACCTACCAGGAGCAAAACCTCGACCTCGGCGCCACTTCGCCCGATGCGGCACACTGGTTCGGCACCGACACCCTCGGCCGCGACCTCTTCGTCCGCCTGCTCTATGGCGGCCGTATTTCCCTCGGGGTGGGCCTTTCCGCCACCTTTGTGGCCCTGACCATTGGGGTCGTCTACGGCGCCATCGCCGGCTACCTCGGCGGCAAGACCGACGCCGTGATGA
Organism: Verrucomicrobiota bacterium; assembly: GCA_031392885.1. Lineage (GTDB taxonomy): Bacteria > Verrucomicrobiota > Verrucomicrobiia > Opitutales > Opitutaceae > Lacunisphaera. Next base: position 2,617 of record JANMVS010000147.1, on the reverse strand, counting down.
TGCGGCTGGTCGATATCATCTACGCCCTGCCCTTCACCATCTTCGTGATCCTCCTCATGGTGTTCTTCGGGCGGAACATCATCCTGCTCTTCGTCGCCATCGGGGCGGTGGAATGGCTGACCATGGCGCGCATCGTCCGCGGCCAGATCATGAGCCTGAAGAAGATGGAATTCATCGAGGCCGCTCGCTCGCTCGGTCTCGGCAACACCCGCATCATTTTCCGCCACCTGCTCCCCAATGCCCTCGGCCCCATCATCGTCTACACCACCCTGACCATTCCGGCCGTCATGCTGCTCGAGGCCTTCCTCAGCTTCCTCGGCCTCGGCGTCCAGCCGCCGATGAGCTCGTGGGGCACGCTCATCAAGGACGGCGCGGAGAAGATGGAGGAGTTCCCCTGGCTGCTCATCTTTCCCGGCACCATTTTTTCCCTGACCCTCTTCTCGCTGAATTTTCTTGGTGATGGCCTGCGTGATGCCCTCGACGTAAGAGCCGCCAAGGATTAGCGGAACCCGCGCGCCGCGCCGGTTTCTGAATATTTCCGTCTGGCCTCAATACTCAGTAATCTGTCATCTGCTTGCCTCGCCGTAGTCCCGCCAGTCGGGACGTAGGCGGGTTCCCTGTCCACTGCCGCCCATGCTCCGCCGTTTCCGCCCCTATTTCCGCTACCTCAAGTCCAACCGGAGCCCCCTCTTCGCGGCGGTCTTCTACGGCCTGCTTTTCGGCGCCACTAGCGGTCTCGGTGTGCCCGTGTTGATCAAATATGTCTTCCCGCCGATCTTTGACCGCCAGGATCCGCCGCTGGCGCCATCCACCATCTGGCTGATCGTCGCCAGTGTCCCGATGATCTTTTTGCTCCGCGCGGTCAGCGGCTTTCTGAACAGTTACTACGTCCAGTTGACCGGCGTGCGCATTCTGGAGTCCGTCCGGCTGGACTACTTTCGGAAACTCCAGTGGCTCCCACTCTCTTTCCTGCAACGCAAATCCAGCGGTGACCTCATCTCCCGCGGCATGGCCGACACCGCCCAGCTGCAATTCACCCTCTCCCTCCTTGCCAACGACGGCGTAAAGCAGCCCATGCAGTTGCTCGGTGCCCTCGGCTTCCTCATCTGGCAGGCTTTCACGACCGACGGCGCGTTGCTCGTGCTGGTCTGTCTCGCTGTTGTGCCGCTGACCGTCCTGCCCGTGCATTACGTGGGCAAGAAGATCGTCAAACGCGCCGCCCAGATGCAGAGCCAGCTCGGCGACGTCTCCTCCCATTTCCTTGAAAACCTCTCGGCCGCGCGCGAGGTCCGCGCCTTCGGACTCGAATCGCGCGAGATCGACCGCTTCGGCGTGGCGACCGGCAAGCTCGTCACCGCGCAGATGAAGATCGTCAAGTATGCGCAGGCCCTCACCCCGGCCATCGAATTGCTCTCCTCCTTCGGCATCGCCGCCACTTTGCTCTTTGCCTACAAGGCCGGCGTCAAGTGGGACACCTTCCTCGCCGTCATCACCGCCCTCTACCTCTGCTACGAACCGATCAAAAAGATTGGCTACCTCAACAGCGAGCTGAACCGCGGCGCCGCCTCGGTCGATCGCCTCGAGACTGTGCTCCATGAGCCTCTGGTCATCGCCGACCCGGCGCAGCCCGTGCCCGTCACTCGGCTGCGCGGGCAGGTCGCGTTCCAGGACGTCACCTTCGCCTACGGCGACTCGCCGGCCTTGAAAAAAGTCACGGTCTCAATCCCCGCCGGCACGGTCTGCGCCTTGGTCGGTCCGAGCGGCGCGGGCAAGAGCACCTTCGCCAACCTGGTTCCCCGTTTCTTCGAAGCGGCCGAGGGCAGAGTGACTGTTGACGGCATCGACGTGCGGCAGATGAAGCTCGCCGACCTGCGCCGCAACATCGCCCTCGTCTCGCAGGAACCCGTGCTCTTCAACGACACCATCTTCAATAACCTCGCGCTGGGCACGGCCGTCGCCGCGCGCGACGAAATCATCGCCGCCGCGAAGAGCGCCCACGCCCACGAATTCATCGAAAAGTTGCCCCAAGGCTACGACACCATCGTCGGCGAGCGCGGCGCGCTGCTCTCCGGCGGCCAGAAGCAACGCATCGCCATCGCCCGTGCCTTCCTCCGCCACGCCCCCATCCTCATCCTCGACGAGGCCACCAGCGCCCTCGACTCCGACAGCGAGGCGGCGGTGCAGGACGCCCTGCGTAAACTTGTCGTCGGCAAGACCGTGCTGATCATCGCCCACCGCTTCAGCACCATCCGCGACGCCACGATGATCCTTGTGTTAGACCAGGGGAAGATTGTCGCGCAGGGCGACCACGCCTCGCTTTACGCCGGGAACGCGCTCTACAAGTCGCTCTACGACCGGCAGGCGACCGGGCTTTGACCACGATAAAAAACAAACCCTTTTGACCACTAATGAACGCTAATGCCTTAATCATTAGTGCTCCATTCGTGTGGATTAGTGGTGCCAAGCATCCGTGTTAATCCGTGAAATCCGTGGTTAAAAAAAATTCTGACGATCCCAAGGAATTTTCCCGCGCGGTGGAAAACCTCATCGCCGGTATCCGCAACCTGCCGGAGGACGGCAGCCGTTCGAAAAGGCGCCGGCCAACCGAGCTGACCAC
>JANMVS010000132.1:0-3610 GCA_031392885.1 Verrucomicrobiota bacterium | reverse complement strand
CCAGCACTGACCGTTTCGGTTGGCCCGCCATTTGCGAACGCAATGATGCCAGGCGTTGTCGTGGTAAATTGTGTATCTAGCGATCCGGTCCCCGCTGCCGTATTCGAAATAGTCAAATCGGCCGGATCGAGCAGCAACGTACCCTGATTTCCCTGAGCCGCGCTGGTGTCGACAAAACCGTTGAAAGCCAAGGAGACTTTTCCTGAGGTCTCCACAAACCCGCCGTCGCCACCCGCTGCTCCAGCTCGTGCATATATATTACCGTAGAAGCGGGTCGTGTCGTCGGCCCAGGTGATGACTTTGCCGCCGTTGCCGGATTCCAGCGCATCGGCCTTGAGAGTCACGTACTTGCCCACGTAGGTCTGCGTGGCATTCCGGATATCCGCATTCTTACCCTGAAAATCGCCGCCGACGAGGATGGTGCCGCCGCCGGCCGGGCCGGAAGCGTTGATGTTCGCGCTATTAATCAGGCCGACTCGTTCGCCGGTGACTTCGACCCGGCCGCCGGTCTCGCCGGCGGTGGCGGACGAGGCGTCGATCGAGCCGCTGACCAACACATCGCCCCTGCCCTGCCCCTGGATCTTGATATTGCGGGCGGCCAGTTGGCCGTCGTGGGAAATGGCGATCGAATAAAAATCCCCGGCCGCCAGCACCGCGGTGCCGCGACCCGCGTCGATCGTGCCGGAGTTGGCCACGCCGGTCCCGGCGGCGGGCGTCACGGGGGGAGTCGCACTTCCGGCATCGACGAAAATGCTGCTGCCGTCCTGACCGAGCAAGACCTGACCACCCGCGGCCAGACCGATGAATCCGCCGGGCGAGACAATCGTCCCGGAATTGGCGACCGACCGGCCGATGAGCGCCACCAGGTCGCCGCGAATCGTACCTGCGTTGCGCACCTCACCGGTCAGATGGGTGAACTGATCCCGGCCGGAAAAGAAATCCTCTTTCGCCATCGATCCGCCAATCGCATAAAGCCGGCCGACATCGACCACCGCGGTCGAGCCGAAATAGACGCCGGCGGGGTTCATCAGGTACACCTGGCCGTTGGCCAGGAGCGACCCGTTGATTTGCGAGGGCGTGAGACCGCCAATCCAGTTGAGCACCCGCGACTCGGCGCCCGGCTGGACGAAACGCACCGTCTCACTCGGGGCGACATTAAAGCTGTCCCAGCGCAACACACTGTTGTTTCCCGCCGTGATGGTCGTGAGATCCGGCGCAGTCGCGATCGTCGCCTGCCCGGCGACGACCGTGCCACCCGTCAGTTGCGCGCGCAGTCCGGTGGGGGCGAGCGCCAGTCCGACCGCGACCCAGGCAACCGCCTGCAACCGTCCCGCCGAAGCCATCCCCTTCCGCACTGTTCGGATGGCTTTCATGCAATGGGGGAGGTTAACATAACGGCGGGGCGGTTGTCTACCAAGAGAAACTGGTAACCACATACAGCTGTGAATTATTTTTTGGGACCACGATCTCATTGCCGGCGGTACGAGTGTTGTCCCGCAACTCGATCAGAGCCATGCCGTAATCACACCGCAGCGAAAAATTCTGCTTTAGCACCAGGCCCACGCCGACACCGACACCAGCCATGCTCAGATTGCGGTCGATGAGTGACACTTCACCTGTGGCAACCGCGCCACCCAAGGTGGGAGCCGGCGTGACCCCGCGATAGGCGGAATCAACAAACCCGTGCAGGGTCAGATCCCAGTCCGGATTCTGCCCCGCCTTCACCGGGCGCCATTTGAAAGGGCGCCGAAATAAAGTGCTCGGCTCGCCCGGCTTCAAGGAACGGGGCAGGTGATAAGTGTATTCAAATGAGGCCGTGATAAAGGTGTCCGCCGCCACAATCGACTCGGGATAGCCGCGCACAGACAGCGCACCCCCCAAGGGTTCCTCTTCGTGTGGAATCAAACGTTTGCCCCGCACGAGCGTGCGTCCCCGGATCCGCAATGAGGCTTGATGCGACAGCACGGGGTCGACCGCGGCCCGATGAAACAGGCGATCAAGAAAAACCTCCCCGTTGAGATTCCACCGCACCGAAGTCCATTCGGAATCCGCCGCAATGCGCCCGAGGGCCGCGATGCCCGTGGTCGGGTCGGTGTTGGCAAAACCGCTGATCACGTAGTCGATCTTCACGCCACCGGACAGTGACCACCAGGTGGAATTTCGGGACAAGGTCGTGCCCAGAAAGGGAACCAGGAAATTCGAATACCCCGTGATCAATGGCGTATTGCTGATCAAACTTTGAATCCCGTAATGGTTGAAGTTGGTTCCCAGCACCGACACCAATTGCCAGTTGCGCCAGAGCGTCAGGCGGTTGGTGAACTCGATGCCCCCGAGCCAGTTCTTGCCGGCAAAATGCAGGTCCTTCAGGGTCGCGTCCGTCGCCAGAAAATCGCCATAGGAAGCATAGACCCGCGCCAGCAGCCGGGCCGGACGAAACACGGGAATCCGGTACGAGAGAAATGAACCGTAGGTCTTGAAGTCGGGGGTGCTGATCAGATCGAAGTTCAGGATATCATCGTGGTTCGTCAGCTGATTGTCCTGATAGCCGACGCGGGCGCGCCATACGCCGGTGCCCTCGGAACCATAGTTGTTGATCTGACTGAAGATCTGCCAAACTTTCGGTTCGTTCACCAAATAATCCAACACCACCTTGCCAGGCTCGCCCGCCGAGGCGATGGAGGCTTCGACCCGCCGCCCCGGGTGCAGGCTCAGGCCATACAGATAACCATTTAGCGCCGACTGGCTGAAGAGGCTGCCGGGGGCCCCGGACTTCACCCCGGGGGGATGGAGCGGCGAATGGCGGATGAGCGAACTGTGCTTCCGGTTGTTGATGGAAAATTGTGACTTGATCCGCTGGCCGCGGGCCAATGTGCGCACCTCTGCAATCTGGCTCGCCCAAATGACCATCTCGGCCGAGTGATCACCTGCGGCTCGATTGTCCACCACCCCGGTGGCGGAAGTTTCCAAGTCCGAATACGCCACCCAGACCCCATTGAGCCCGCGGGCATTGTACCAACGGACGACCTGTTGGGCGATGCCGAGCAGGGCTTCGCTATCGAACCGGCCGCCTTCCGGAATTCCGCTCAGGATGACGTTTTGCACCCCGACGGTACTCGCCGCGCGCAGCGTCTTGCCTTTGCGGGCTGGCGACACCTCCGGGTGCTTGAGCTCTTCCAACGTCGGCAACGGGGGAAGATCGGGATGCGCCAGGCCGTATTTGAATACAAAATGATCAACCAACACGCTGGTGCCAGCGGCCAGTTCGGGCGTGCGGTCAGCTTGGGCCGGGGCCGTCTGGTCAACGACGCCAACCCCGGCCTCCGGCGGAACCGACGTGATCGCGACCGGAGTTGGAGCTGCCTCCGGTGAGGGGGTGATCGTTGCTGGTGCGGTGGGCTCCGCGGCGGAAGCAGTTGGAGGGGTCGCGTCCACCACGGGAATGGCTTGTACTTGCACGGGGGCTGCCGGCTCCGTGCTTGGCTTGGCGACGGGCTCCGGCCCTGGAGCCGTCGGATTCTGAGCCGGAGCAGCCGGGTCTTCCGCATAAGACGGGCCAACGAGCGCGCACCAAGGCAGCAGCAAACCGATCAAGAGCCGGCGAAATACCGTT
>JANMVS010000005.1:0-17959 GCA_031392885.1 Verrucomicrobiota bacterium | reverse complement strand
ATGCGGGAGAAAGCAAACAGCCCGGGCTCGCTGGTCAGACGCGGAATCATGGCCCCGATGCGCAGCGCGACATGGCCGGCCCGCAGGGCGCCGAGGCGGGCGAAGAATTGGTAGAAAGGATGCTGCTCGTCGAATTTGTCTTCGGCGCCGGTGCGGGTCGTGCCGAGCAGCGAAGCATTTTTAAACTCCGGGGTCTGGGCGGCGAACATGTCCTCGCGCGAATGGGTGTCGCCCCCCCCGCTCCCGATCATGCCCTGCTCGTCGCCATAATAAATCACCGGCTGGCCGCGGGCGAGGTAGAGCAGGCCGTGCCCAAGCTTGACGAGGGCGGCGAGCTGTTCGGGCGAAGCCCCGGGGTTGTCCTGCTGCAGGAAAAACGCGAACCGGCCGCCGTCGTGGTTGCCCAGGAAGGTGGTCGTGAGATGGACGTTGCTGTCGTGGTCGGTGTAGTAGTCGTCGCGGGCGATGAGTTCGGCCAGCGCGGCGGCGGGGCCGCCTTGCGAAACATATTTCCGCGCGGCGCCAAAAAATCCGAAGTCGAGGGTGGTATCCATCGGCATCGTGTTCGTGGAAAACTCACTGAGCACGTTCGGGCCGTCGGCTTCATTGTAGACTTCGCCGAACTGGAAAAAATCCGGGCGCCCCCGGGCCCGGGCTTGGGCGCGGATGGCGGGGCAGAAGGCCTGCCAGAAGGCCGCATTCACATGCTTGACCGTGTCGATCCGGTAGCCGTCGATGCCGCAGTCGAGCCATTGGGTGAAAATATCGATGAAACCCCGGACCACGCGCGGGTGCTCGGTGAAGAGATCGTCGAGCCGGGCAAAATCACCCAAGGTGGCGCTCTCCCCCGCCCAGGTGCTGTTGCCGCGGTTGTGGTAAAGGGTGACATCGTTCAGCCACGCGGGGTTTCTGGCTGATTTCTCCGCGGTCGGCACCACGGGCACGTGCGGGAAACTCCGCGCGGCGGACAAGGCGGGGAAGAGGGCGGGATCGTTCAGGCCGTTGTAAGCGACGGCGCGCTCATCAAAGGCCTGGCCGCTGGCGTCGCGGTAGGGCGAGGTCACCCGATCGCGGTAATCGGTTTTGCCATCCTGGTAAGCGATCACGTCCGCCGTATGGTTGACGATGATGTCCATGTAGACCTTCAGGCCGCGCGCGTGCGCCTGCCGGATGAATTCGCGGTATTCCTCGTTCGTGCCGAAGTGCGGGTCGATCTGCAGGAAATCCGTGATCCAGTAACCGTGATAGCCGGTGCCATCGACTTGCACCGCCTTGTTCTTGAAGGGAGGGGTGACCCATACCGCGGTGACCCCCAGCTTCTTTAGATAGTCCAGCTTGGCGGTCATACCGGCGAAGTCGCCGCCGTGGTAATGGTTGATGCGGGCGGGATCGAAGCCGCTGATCTCGGGGCCGCCCGCCAAGCCGCCGGTGTCGTTGGCGGCTGAGCCATTGGCAAAACGGTCGGTGAGCACGAAGTACATGATCTGGCCGGCGCCGGGATGGGTGAAGCGCGGGACCGACACTTGCGGCGCGGGCTGGGCGAGGGCGGGGGCGGCGACGGCCAGCGCGATGAGCTGACAGAACAGGCGGCGATACGGGGAAAGCGGATTCATGGGGTGGGTCACGGTGGGCGCGGTCGGGGGCGAGGTCAAACCGGCGGCCCGCGAGAAGTCTTCGCAGGGGGAGAGAAATCTTAGGTTGAAAGCGTCTCGCTATTTCACAGTGAGTCGAGCGGTTGCTTGGCGTAGCCACAGGCCTCCGTGCATGTGGAGTTGGGATATGCGGGCCGAACCAACACTTCGACTTTACACCGCTACTCCGATACCGAACGTGGAGGGCCCGTCTCCTGACGGGCCGCGGCTGGTCAGGAGACCAGCCCTCCATTTGTGAATGCCCCGGAGCCGGCCCTCGCAACCGGCTGCGGGTGCCCTAAAGGGCGCAAAACCTAAGAGTTGTCCGAACCATCGCGGTTTTCTCAAGGTTTTGTCCATGGCGCCTTCGACGGGAATTACTGAGATTATCCGCAGCCTGCGGAACACCCCTTCCCCGTTCGGTCAGGTTTAACCCCTCCACCCTCTACCCTCGCGCTGCGGCATCGCGCCGCCTGATTGTCAATTTTCACCATGCATACACCAAAGATAACTACCAACGTGAGCCGGCTCCTCTCCCGAGGCCTGGCCACCAGCCTGCTGTTTACCCAGTCGGCCCTGATGACGTTTGCCCAAACCGCTCCAGCCCAAACCACGGCTGGCGCCAAAGACGCGCCGGCCGCTACCCCCTCAGAGGTTGTGGTGCTGGACACCTTCAAGGTTTCCGCGGGCTTCGCGGGGAGCTTGGCGGCGGCCGCCCAGGCGAAAGAGAACAATCGCAACATCGTGGAAGTCATCATGTCGGAAGACATCGGCAAGCTGCCCGACGTCAGCATCGCCGACTCACTGACCCGCCTGACTGGCGTAGCCGCACAGCGCATCAATGGCCGCGCCCAGCAGATCAGCATCCGCGGTTTGACCGGGGATTTCAGCACGACCATGCTGAACGGTCGCGAGCAGGTTTCCACGGGCTCGGCCCGCGGGGTGGAATTCGACCAATATCCCGCCGAGTTGCTGAATCAAGTGATCGTCTACAAGACCGCCGGGGCGAACCTGACCAGCCAAGGCATCGCCGGCAGCGTCGACCTGATCACGGTGCAGCCGCTGAGCAGGACCGGCCGGACCATTTCGGTGAATACCTACTACAAGACCACGGAGTTGGGCCTGCTGACCCCCGGCGTAAAGAAAGACGGCTACAGCTATAGCATCGCTTACATGGACCAGCTGGACGGCGGCAAAGTGGGTATCGCTTTGGGCTATTCCCATACGCTGACGCCCTTCGAGGGCCAGCAGTTCCAAGCCTGGGGCTACAACAAAGATGGGGCCGGAAATATTGAGATGACGGGAACGAAGTCCTATGTGCGCAGCAGCAATCTGAAGCGCGACGGCCTGATGGGCGTGCTGGAATTCAAGCCAAGCGAGAACATCCATAGCACCGTTGACCTCTATTACTCGAAGTTTGAGGAAAACCAGGTCTTGCGGGGCATGGAGATTCCGCTGTACCCGGATTGGACGGGCACGGTGCTGCAGCCCGGTTACACCGCGGCCGGCGGTTACCTCACCAAGGGGGTGTACGCCAACGTGCACCCGATCGTGCGCAACGACAGCTTTGTGCGGAACGATACGCTCGTCGCCGCGGGCTGGAACCTCACGATCAACGAGCACGCGGCGTGGCCGGTGATTTTCGACCTGGGGTATTCCCGAATCAAGCGCTTCGACAAGAATTTGGAAACCTGGTCGGGCCTGTTCTACAACCGCGGCGGGGTCGGCGACACCATGACGGTGGAGCAACGCCCCGGCCTGATTCCGGTGATCAGCAAGTCCCTAAACTATACGGACACCAACCTGATCAAATTGACCGATGCGGCGGGTTGGAATGGGCCCAGTGGTGCGGGCGGCGCCCGTCCCGGCTATTACAAAGGGTTTGATTCCAAGGACGAGCTCGGCCAGTTCAAGCTGCTGACCAGGCATGAGCTGAAGAATTTCTTCAGCGATATGGAGCTCGGAGTGGCCTACACCGAACGCTTCAAGCGGGATGGCCAAAACCCCTCCGGTTTCGAGGATTTTCCGGGGAACAAGACCACGGCCCCGCTGCCGAAGACGATCGGCAACACCGACATGAGCTTCCTCGGCATCATGGGGGGCATCGCCGCTTTTAATCCCTTCACCCCGGTGAACGACGGCACCCTGATTTTCGAGCCCAATGCCGGCTTGGATTTCGTGGTCGATCGCTGGAACGTGACCGAAAAAATCACCCGGCCCTATATTCAGTTCAATATCGACAACAAGATTGGCGGGGTGCCGGTGACCGGCAACCTGGGCCTCCAGCTCAACCACGTCGATCAGTCCTCCTCGGGGCTTTCCGCCTCTGGCACCCGGGTGAACAAGGTGACCGATGGGGCCAAATACAACGATGTCGCGCCCAGCCTGAACCTGAACTTCAAGCTGGCGGAGCAGACTTACCTCCGCTTCAGCGTGGCGCGCCAGATCGCACGGCCCCGCATGTTTGACATGAAGGCTTCGCGCACCTGGAACTACAATCCCATCAACGCCACCTCGACCAACCTGCAAACCAGCCCGTGGAGTGGCGGCGGCGGCAACCCGCACCTCAAGCCGTGGAAGTCGGATTCCATCGACCTCGCCTTCGACAAATACTTCAAGGACAACATGGGCTACTTCTCCCTGGCGTTGTTCCAGAAGAAGCTCCTCAACTACATATATGAGTCGCAGTCGTTGCAGGATTTCACCGGCTATCCGCTCATTCCCGCGGGTCCCGAGCCGGCGCTGCGCCAGGGTACGGTCTACACGCCGATCAACGGCGCGGGCGGTTCAATCAAGGGCTTGGAGTTAACCCTGTCGTTGTCGAGTGAATTGCTCACCCACAAGGCCGTGAAAGGTTTTGGTGTGATCATGGGCGGCGCCTACACCGACAGCGGCGTCCAACCGTGGGGTCCAGGCAACGGGACCTCGCCGATCAACGGTCTCTCGAGGAAAGTCGCCAATGTCACGTTCTACTACGAGAAAGGGGGCTTCTCGGCCCGCCTCAGCGAACACTATCGTTCGGATTATCGGGCCTACGTCACCAACTTCGGTGCCCCAAATCCCAAGGGCGACATCAATCCCTATGGGGGCTACGCGACCACCCAGCCCGAAAAGCAGCTGGATGCGCAGGTCAGCTACGCCCTGCAATCCGGCCCGGCCAAGGGCCTGACGTTCTATCTGCAGGCCTATAACCTGAGCAACGAGCCGTTGATCACCTTCAACAACGGTGATCCGAAACAGGTCCTCAACTTCCAGAAATACGGCGCGTCCTACTCCCTGGGCGCATCCTACAAGTTCTAACCCAAGGTTGGAACCGCGAGTCTAGCTTGTCTGCGGCCACCAGAACGTTCTGGTGGCCGCTTTTTTTCCGCCGTGTCGTTCCCACTATCCGGCAAAGCGAGACGCTTCAGTTGTGGGCCGGGTGCCCCCACCCTGCGATCACCCCGCGGCGGGGTAAGGGCACCCCGTCCACAAACTGCGGCGGGACCAGCGGCCGAGGCGACTGCACTCGTCCCGGTTCCGCCCTACCCCAAGTCCAGCAGCCTCTAGCCCGGATATTTCACACTCTTCTCGCAACCGAAACCACACCCTGTGCCAAATCTTTTTCCGCATTCGCGGCTGCTCGGGATATCCAGGCTAAGCCAACCCCGACAAGTCGGGGTTGTTTCAGCCCGCATGACCGACCAAGTCCCGGACCCACGCGGGCTGAGAGTCGTCGAGCACCGCCAAAATCTTGTGACGAGTGTGAAATATGCGGGCTAGTAACTGGAATTATTCGTTTTGAACCACTCCACCCCACTTCTTTCATGGGACTGACCCCCGCCACCTGGCTCACCACCCGCACCGCTGGCGTGCTGGCGCATGTGTCGTCCCTGCCCGGTGACTACGGCATCGGCAACCTGGGGCCGGGCGCGCGGAGCTTTGTCGATTTCCTGGCCAGCGCGGGCGTCCGTCATTGGCAGATCTGTCCGATCGGACCCACCGGCTACGGCGATTCGCCCTACCAGCTTTTCTCCGGTCGCGCGGGCAATCCCTATTTCATCGATCTGGGTGAACTGGCCGCCGTCGGCCTGATCCAGCCCGCCGAACTCGCCCCGCTGTGCGCCCTGGCCGCTGACCGGGTCAATTATGGCGGGCTCTACGCGAGTTTCTGGACGGTCCTGGCCCAGGCCTACGATCGCTTTGCCGCGTCCGGCGCGTCCGGACTGCCGGGCCTCGGCCCGTTGAGCAATTTTCGCCAAGCGCAGGCCGGCTGGCTGCAGCCCTTCACGGATTTCATGGCGTTGAAGGCCCGCTTCGACGGCCAGGCCTGGACCATGTGGCCGGAGGAATTCCGCCAATGGTGTCCCGCACTGGGCGCCACGCTGCCCGACGACGTTCGCCGCGAATCCGACCGGCAGGCCTTTTATCAATACGTTTTCTTCGGCCAGTGGGAGCGGCTCCGCCGTTATGCCACCGAACGCGGGGTGGGCATCATCGGCGATGTGCCGATCTTCGTGGCCCTCGACAGCGCCGATACGTGGCAGAATCGCGCCGTCTTTCAACTCGACGCCCACGGTCAGCCGCGGGTGGTGGCGGGGGTCCCGCCGGATTATTTTTCCGCGCTCGGCCAGCTGTGGGGGAATCCGCTTTACGACTGGGATTACCACGCGCGCACCGGTTACCAGTGGTGGATCGACCGCCTGCGCGCCGCGTTCGAGCTCTACGACATCATCCGCCTCGACCACTTCCGCGGCTTCGACACCTATTGGGAAATCCCCGCCGGCGCCGCGGATGCCCGGACCGGCCGCTGGCTCAAGGGGCCCCGGCGGCCATTTTTCCAGGCGGTGCGCGCGGCGTTGCCGGAAGCGAGGATCATCGCGGAGGATCTCGGCTACATCGGGCCCGACGTGGTGGAATTGCGGCGGGCCGCCGGTTTGCCCGGCATGAAAATCCTGCAGTTTGCCTACGGCCACGACGCCAACAACTGCAACCTGCCCCATTTCTATCCGCCCGACAGCATCACTTACACGGGCACGCACGACAACATCACGACGCGCGGCTGGTTGGAAAGTCTGACGCCCGATTACGCGGCGCGGGTGGACGATTATTTTCAGCTCGCGGGCAGCCGCTCCGCGTGGCCCATCATCCGGGCCGCCCTGGCCACGCCTTCGCGGCTGGCGGTGATACCGATGCAGGACTTGCTTGATCTGCCCGCCGCCGCCACCTTGAACCGCCCCGGCACCACCGAGGGCAACTGGCAGTGGCGTTTCACCGCCGGCGAACTCGCCGGGTTGGCCGGCGAGCGGACCACCCGGTTCAGCCATTGGATCAATCTCTACGACCGTACCGGTACCCGCCCCCTCCGCGATTATAGCGAACCCCCTGCCCCATGAAGCCCCTGCGCCCCCTGTCCCTCCCCGAAATCTGGAACATGAGCTTTGGTTTTCTGGGCATCCAGTTCGGCTGGGGCCTGCAGATGGCCAACATGAGCCCCATCTACAAATATCTGGGAGCGGCGGATGATCAGATTTCCCGGCTCTGGCTGGCCGCGCCCCTCACCGGTTTCCTGGTCCAGCCGCTCATCGGCGCGATGAGCGACCGCACCTGGGGTCCGCTCGGCCGGCGGCGCCCCTACTTTTTGATCGGAGCAATTCTCAGTTCGCTCGCGCTGATCCTGATGCCGAATTCCGGATTGCTGGCGAACTGGCTGCTGCCGAACTTGCCGAAGTTCTACATGGCGGCGCTGCTCCTCTGGGTGCTGGATGCGTCGATCAACGTTTCAATGGAACCCTTCCGCGCCTTTGTCGCGGACAAACTGCCCGAGGAACAACGCGGCCTGGGTTTCGCCATGCAGAGTTTCTTCATCGGCGTGGGCGCGGTGGTGGCGGGATTGCTGCCCTATATCCTGCGCAATTGGTTCCACGTGAGCAGCGAAGCGGACGGCGCGAACGGGCTGCCCACCAACGTGAAAATATCCTTCTACATCGGGGCGGTCGCTTTCCTGAGCGCCGTGCTGTGGACCGTGTTCTCCACGAAGGAGAATCCGCCCGAGAACCTGGAAGAATTTCGCCGCAAAAAGGCCGCCAGCCGCGGCCCGGCGCATTTGCTGAAGGAAATCACCGCAGCCCTGACGCAGATGCCCGTCACGATGTGGCGGCTGGCCGTGGTGCAGTTCTTCACCTGGCTGGGCCTGTTCTGCATGTGGCTGCATTTCTCCAATGCGGTGCCGGTCATCTTTGGCAGCAGCGACTCCACCTCGGATCTGTTCAAGCGCGGCGCGGAATGGGCCGGCGTCTGCTACGCCCTCAAGGACGCCGTCACCTTTATCGCCGCCTTTGGTCTCATGGCGGTGGCGCGGAAAATGGATCGCCGTTATATCCATGGCCTCTGCCTGGCCCTGGGCGGGGTGGGCTTGCTCGCCGTGGGCTTCATCCACGGGGAGGAGCAGAAATATTTATTGCTGGGCGCCCTCGCGCTCGGGGGCGTGGCCTGGGCCTCGATCCTCTCCATGCCCTATGCGATTCTGTCCGGCGCCCTGCCCACGGAACGCATGGGCGTGTACATGGGCATCTTTAATTTCTTCATCGTGCTGCCGGAAATCCTGGCCGCGCTGTTTTTCGGAAACCTGGTGAAAAATTATCTGCACGGCAATCTGGTCTCTGCGGTGATGGCGGGCGGCGTTTGTCTGTTCATCGCGGCGGCGGCGGTTTGGTTCGTGCCGAAGGAAGGCGCGGCGGAACCGGTGCGCACCTGAAGCCGGACTCATTCATTTTTTGGGAGCCGCCCGAGCAGCGCGCGGGCTGATTTTTCCGCCGCGACGATATCTTCGCGCGGGAGCTTTCCTTCGAGCGAGTGGAGCAGGTCCCGGGATGGAGCGGAGCCCAGCGCGCTGGCGGCGAATAGCCAGGTGAACGCCTCGGGCCGATCCGTCGTGGCCGCATTCAACAACGCCACCCCGAGATGGTGCATCGCGGGAACAAATCCCTGCTCGGCGGCCTTCCGATACCATTGCACGGCTTCGGCGCTGTCCGGCGGCACGCCGGCGCCACGGGCATAGAGCGAACCGAGATTGTATTGGGCTTCGGCCAGGTCCTGTTCCGCCGCTTTCCGATACCAGCGCGCGGCCTCGGTGCTGTCCGGCGGTACGCCCTCGCCGTGCTCGTACATCGCTCCGAGATTGGATTTCGCTTCGGCCAGATCCTGCGTCGCCGCCTGGCGGTACCACTGCAGGGCCTCGGCGTAGTCCGGCGGCCCGCCCGCGCCATGGGCATACATCACGCCCAGACTGTATTGGGCGCCGGCATCACCCTGCCCGGCCGCCTGGCGCCACCATTTTTCAGCTTCCGCGCGGTCCGGCGGAACACCTTGGCCCTTGGCATACATTTCGCCGAGGCGCTTTTGGGCGTCCAGGTGCCCCTGCTCGGCGGCATGACGATACCAGACGACTGCTTCGCCTCTTTGTTGCGGGACGCCGTATCCGTTGTCATAAATCCGGCCGACGCTGTAGCGGGCATTGGCACTACCCTGCGCGGCGGCCCGGCGAAACCATTGCAGCGCCTCGTGTTTGTCCTGCGCCACGCCAAACCCGCGGGCATACATCTCGCCCAAATTGGTTTGGGCCTCGGCGTCACCCTGCTCGGCCGCCCGGCGCCACCAGGAGACAGCGGTGGCGCGGTCCTGCGGCACGCCAACCCCGTCGGCATACATCACACCGAGGTTGTACTGCGCCGCGGCGTAACCCTGGTCCGCCGCCTGGCGGTACCACTTCACCGCTTCGGCGATGTAGCGCGGCACGCCGTCACCGTGCTCATACATCACGCCGAGGTTAAATTGGGCGAGGGCACTACCTTGCTCAGCGGCCTGGCGGTACCACCGCAACGCTGCGCTTTTGTCCGGAATCCCCGCGGAACCCAAACGGTAGGCGTTGCCTAACTCAACCTGCGCCCCCGGGTCACCGTGCTCGGCTTTGGTTTGCAGGTCCGTGAGTTTCGTCGTCGGAAGGGCCGCGGCGAAAAGAGTCAAGGACAGGACAAATACGGCGAGACGCCGGGATTTTTTCATGAGGAAACTGGGCCGGATTGTTTAGCGCGTCCGCGCCCCCCGGCGCAAATAAAACCAGCGCGGTCGCGCCCGATGCGAGGCGGATTCAGCGGTCCGCTGGAACCGACCGCCCTGGACGCGGAGCCGGTTTGTCCGCGGGCACGCCGTGCGTGTAATCCAGCCGGTCGAAATAGACCGTCTTCGGCTGGGATTCGAGCTGGGTGTGCTGTATGTCCAGTTGCACCCGGTATTTTTGGGGCGTAAGGCCCTTGTGCTGCTTGAAGACCCGCGCGAAATACGCGGGGTCGGCAAAGCCGCAGGCATAGGCGATTTCGGAAATGGTCAGCGTCGCGGTCTCCAGCGCCAGAATCGAGCCGTCGACCCGGATGCGCTGGATGTAGTGGGTCAGCCGCTCTTTCGTCTCCAGGTGGAAGAGGTGCGAAAGGTAGTCGGGGGAGCAGCCGAGCAGCTCGGCGATGTGCTGGACCCCCAGATCGGAATTGGCGAACTGTTCGCGCACGAGACATTTGGCCTGGAAAACCTTGCCGATGTCGCTGTTGAGCTGACCGGAGCCGGTCTCGACGATGTTGCGGAACAGGCCGAGCAGCGTGAGCAAGAGACCCTTGAGCACGGTGTCGCGCGCCGGGCCCTGCATGCTGTGCATCTGGGCGGCGGTGCTGGCCAGAGTAAGAAAAAGGCTAAGGTTGGGCGCATCGAAAAACTCGATGACCTCAATGTCCGGTTTGCCCGGTCGCACCTCGTGGGCGAAGTGCAGGCTGAGGGTATTGTTGTAGAAGCCGACTACCAGATTGCGGAAAGGCTGAGCGGGGCCGGGATAAACGATTTCACCATGCGGCACGCCGGCCGGGATGATGCAGATCTCATCCGGGTTGACCCGGAAACTCTCGCGAGGAAAGCTGAATTCCGTGCTGCCCTGCAGCTGCAAGAACAGCTCGGGCCGGTAATGATAGTGCATGCCGCGGCGGTTCTGGATCTGCTTCACCTCGTGCGGCACGCGGAGCGTGAGGCGGTTGTGTTCGACCAGTTTCAGCGCGTGGTCGAGCGCCTGCCGCATCTCCGCGCGGTTGTGCGCGCTCATCGAGCGGGCAGCGAACAAGGCAGAGGGTACGCTAGCCCGCATATTTCACACTTGTCGCGAAATTTTGGCGGTGCTCGACGACTCTCAGCCCGGATACCCCGAGCAGCCGTGAATGCGGAAAAAGATTTGGCACAGGGTGTGGCATCGGTTGCGAGAAGAGGGTGAAATATCCGGGCTCGGTGCAGGCATGAAGCGGGGCCGGGGGTCAGGCGGCGGGATTGACGGAACCAATGTTCCTAAACCCGCTAAACACAAATAGGAAATGAGTGCGCCCGCCCGGCAGACCAGGGCAACGGCGTCACTCGCGTCTCCCCGAAGCCCGGGATCAGGAAATCCGCGGCGGCAACTCCGTGGGCCGTCCGGGCCACCGCCAGGGCGATCAACGGTTCGTCGATCCCCTCGTCCGTTAACTGGAACGTGCCGAAGTGCATCGCCACGCTCTGCCGGGAGCGCACGTCGCGGTGAATCCGCACCGCCTCCTCCGGCGTGCAATGCACCGGCGCCAGGAACCAGCGCGGTTCGTAAGCCCCGATGGGCAGCAGCGCCAAGTCGAACGGTCCGAGCCGGGCGCCAATTTCCCGGAAGGTGCTACTATACCCGGAATCACCGGCGAAATAAATCCGGCCGGCCGGGGTCTGCAGGGCGAAGCCACCCCAGAGGGTTCGGCAGCGATCCCACGGCCAGCGCGCGGCAAAATGCTGCGCGGGAGTGCACACGATCTCGAGTTCCGGCGTGGCGGCGTGCGCCTGCCACCAATCGAGCTCCACCACCGGATGCACGCCGCGCTTTTCCAGCCAGGCCTTGTTGCCGAGCATCGTGACAAACCGCGGCTGGCGTTCCCGCGCCAGCCAGCGCAGCGTCGGCAGGTCGAGATGATCGTAGTGGTTGTGACTGACGAGGACGACGTCGATGCGCGGGAGTTGCGCCAAGGTCAGGGCGGGTGGTCTCACCCGCTTGGGCCCGGCCCACGAAAACGGACTGGCCCGCGGCGAGAACATGGGATCGGTCAGGACGTTCAAGCCCGGCAATTGCAGCAGGAAGGTGGCGTGGCCGATGAAAGTTGTCGCGACCTGCCCGGCCGGCACCGTCGCCGGCAGTTGGGGCACAAGCGGGGCAGGAATATTTTTCGGCCAGACGGAACCCTGTCGCAGCACGAGCCGCTGATACCACCATTTCGGCAGGTCGGAAAACGACCGGGCCGGCGGCTGGCCAACGGGGTTGAAGAACCGCGCGCCGTCGCAGTGAGCGCTGACGGGAAATTTTGGTTTCATGGTCGGTCAGGGGACTTGCCCCGATTGGGGAGGAGGGAGAAGAAATTTTCCACCGATGACCACGGGAAAAATAACAGGGGAGGGCTCGCGCAAACCTGCACCCACGGAAAACAGCGAGGAAATTAAATTATTCCGGCTCAAACCCCCGAGCCGGGCCGTTGCGGGCAACGGCCCCTACCCCGGTTTACTCCGGGCCTGCGCCCAGAAGGCGAGGAGGGCGCGGAAATCCTGCTCCTTGCTGCCGCTGTGGATGACGAAATCGTAAGAGTTCCGCTCGGCCATCTCGAGTTCGGCGCTTTGCAGCCGGCGCTCGAGCTCCTCGGCGCTGACGGGGCCGCGGCCCTGCAGGCGTTCGCGGAGGACATCAAACGAATCGGGCGCCACGAAGATGGTGACGAGACGGGCTTTCAGCAACGGGAGGTGGGCGGCGGCGGCGCGGATGCTGCGCACCCCCTGCACGTCCACGTTGGCGGCCAGGTTCGTGAAAGGCAGCCGGTCGAGCACCGCGTGTTTGAGCGTGCCGTAGCGATATTTGCGGTGCACCCAGGCCCATTCGAGGAAATCACCCGCGGCCAGCCGGGTGTCGAACTCCGCTTCGGTCAGAAAATGGTAGTCGCGGCCGTTGATCTCATTGGTCCGCGGCGGGCGCGTGGTCGCGGTGACGACGCGCTCGAAGCCCGGCATCTCGGCCACCAACCGGTCACACAGGGTGCTTTTGCCGACGCCGGCGGGACCGGCCAGAATCAGGAGCACGGTGGGTGCGGGCGCGGCCATGGCTCAGTAAGTGAATGCCACGGCGGAAGTCGCCAAGCCGTAAGTCAGGAGCACGGCCCCGATCAGGCGCGGCCGGGCCGGGACGAGGAATAACCAGGCAAAGAAATCCCGCAACCGGTAGGGCGCGGCGGCCAGATAGAGCGCGAGCGTCAGCCCGATGTAAACTAATCCGACCATCAGCAGGCGCTGCGGGTGCTGGTATTCCATGTAGGCGGCGTAGAGCAGCGGCTCGGCGGCCAATAACATCAGCACGCACAGGCCGCGCACGGCGAGAAAGTCGGGGGCGTAGATAAAGGTCAGCCCCGCCAGCCCGGCAAACCCGGCCATCACCGGCAGCGGCGTTTGGAAAAAAATCAGGTCCGATTCCCCGAGTTTGGATATCCGCCAGAGGAACCAGGCGGCCCCCGCGCCGAAAAACAGCCAGGCAGCCCGCGTCGAGCGCGGCAGCGTGCGGGCGGTGGAAGAGACAAAGGGGCTGTTCCAGAGCAGCAACGCCCCGAGCAGGGCGAGCAACATTCCGGGCAGGAGGGTGGCAAGGAAAAGGGACATAAAATCGTTCTCTTTCTCTTACTCGTTCTCCTTCTCCACAAGCCCAGAACCATATTCGGCCTGATCTTCTCTCACATCTCCTGAAAAACGGGCAATTAGGCCTGCAACCAATGACACCACCGCCAGAAGCAGCCTTTTCCCTTCATTCGTATCCTCCGGGACAAGCTTTCGCCTAACCACAAGAACGTCGAGACAAGCCGCACACTCGAGGGCCGAGCCACGTGCAATGTCCAAATAACGGCACCGGTCGGGATGGGACCGTTTGCCGTTACCCTCAGCAATATTGAGTACAATCGAGGTTGAGGCCCGATCAAGTTGATCTCGGGCGGAAAGTTTGGCTGGCAGGCTCTCAATAATCGGTTCAACCCAAGCGGCGAAATGCAACGCCTCCTGATAGGCGCGAAGTTTCTCATGGTCAAATGGGGTGCTGCTCATGGCGCCGGGGAGAATGATTAAGATTACGAGAACGAGAACGATTATTTTTCAACTCCCCGCAGCGCCAGCTCTCCATACAGCACCGCGGTCGAGACGCGGTCAATGCGCACCGGAACCAGCTCACCAATCAGCCGCTCGCTGGCCGCGAAATGCACCACGCGGTTGCCGCGGGTGCGGCCGGTATACCGCAGGCCCTTCTTGTCCCGGCCCTCGACCAGCACCTCTTCGGTCGTACCGACGAGCAGGGCGTTCCGGCGGTCGGAGTTGGCGGCGAGAATTCTCAGCAGGATCTGGTTGCGCGCTTCCTTCACCTCAGCGGGCACCTGCTCGGCCAGCGTGGCCGCAGGCGTGCCGGTGCGAATGGAATACTTGAAGATGTAGGCCATGTCGTAGTTGCAGCTTTCGAACAGCGCGCGGGTCTGGGCAAAATCCTCCTCCGTCTCGCCGGGAAAACCGACGATCACATCGGTCGAGAAATACATCTCCGGCCGCACCGCGCGGAGGTCGGCGACGATCTGGCGGTAGCGCGCGCGGGTGTAGGGCCGGTTCATGGCCTTCAGGATCCGGTCGGAGCCCGACTGCAGCGGCAGATGCACATAGGCGCAGAGTTTTTCCAGCCGGCCGTAAGCGGCGATCAGGTCCTCCTTGAAGCCGCGCGGGTGCGGCGAGGTGAAGCGGATGCGCTGGAGGCCGGGCAGGGCATTGACGCGCTCCAGCAGCTGGACAAACGGGGTGACGCCCCCCGTATGCTCATAATCGCGCCGGCCATAGCTGGTGACGATCTGGCCGAGCAAAGTGACCTCGCGCACGCCGCGCTCGGCCAATTGCTCGCATTCGCGGACGATCTCGTCCATCGGCCGCGACCGTTCGTCGCCGCGGGTTTTTGGGACGATGCAGAAGGAGCAATCCATGTTGCAGCCCTGCTGGATGGAGACGAAGGCGGACACCTGTTTTTCCTCGAGCACATGGTCGCGGATGGTGTTCTGGGAGCCGGCTTCCTCGCCGATGTCCACAATCGTCTCGCCGATCGGCACGCCGGCGGCCTGGGCGGCACGGAGGTTGTCCAAAAAGTCCGGCACTTGGTGGAATTTCTGCGTGCCGACGATCAGATCGACATCCGGCAGGCGGTCGAGCAGCTCGGCCCCGCGATTCTGGGCCATGCAGCCGAGGATGCCTAAAATGAAGTCGGGGTTCTTTTTCTTCCGGCTGGCGACATTCGCGGCCTTGCCGATGGCCTTCTGTTCGGCGGCATCGCGCACGCTGCAGGTGTTGAGCAGGAGGATGTCGCAATCCGCCTCGGCCGCCACCAAGCGGTAGCCCCGGGCGCGCAGCAGGGCGGCGACCGCCTCGCTGTCGCGCTCGTTCATCTGGCAACCATAGGTCTTGATATGAACGCGGTTCATTCGCCTTGGGCCTGATCCCGCAATGCTTGCTTCGGCTTAGTCGGAATGTAGGAGCCTGCTTGCAGGCGATTCGTGCACGGCGCCACGTCCGTATCGCGGCATAAAGCCGCTCCGACGATAAGAAATGATGGCGGGTGCATGTGGTTAGGGCGGTTTGAGCTAATGCCCCGGTGATATTGCTAGCTGGTCGCACCGTAGCCCGGAAGGGCAAAGGCGGACAGGCTGGGTCTAACTACCCATCTGCTCCGTCCGGTCAACGCGGGAAACCGGGCGGATGGGCCCCACCCCCCAGGGTTTGGCGCCCGGTTCCTTCGATTTCTGTTCGCCAGCGCGCCCGTCCCCGCTTTGCTGGCGCCATGGGATTTTTCAATCGCTCCGAGGATCAGCCACCCGCCCCGGCTCCAGCCGAGCCGGTTGGGGAAAAAACCGGCCTCACCGGCGGCGTCATGCCGCAATTGGCGGCGGCGCGCGAGAAGCTGAAGGCGAAGGACCTCCCCGCCGCCTTGGCGATCTACGAGGCCGTCCTCACCGGGGCGAGCGATCGCAGCGATGTGCTCATGACGATTTCCGCCGATCTCGGTACCCAGGGACATATCCGTGAAATTATTGAGCTGCTCGCCCCGCGCTACGATGTGCAGAAACACGGCGCGCCGGCCGGCTTCAATCTGCTCCAAGCCTACCTGGTCACCCGGCAGGCGGAGGCGGCGCAGCACCTGCTCGACTTGCTGTTTTCACTGCAGCGCCCGGAACTCGCGGCGCGGTTGCACGGATTTTCCAACGCGGTCTCCGAACTTTTTATCAGCGAGGGCGAGGCCGAGCACGCGGCCGAGCCGGGGCCGGTGCAGGAGAAAAAGGTCAGCCTCGTCAGCCTCAGCAAACCGATCTGGTTTTACGGACTCGAGGCGCTGGCTCCCCATCTTCTCCCGCGTCAGGAGGGCAAGCTGCGCCGCGTGGCCTTCGCCCAATGCGCCCTGCCTGGTTTGGAAAATGCCACCGAGCTTGCGGCCCGGCCCGAGGATGAAACCGGTCGGCTCAGTCGTGGCCTGGCGTTATGGTTCGCGGAAACCTTTACTTACAGCGCCGGCTACTCGCCAGTGGCGGCCATTGGCACCCTGGACGACCACTACACCCTTTTTCCGATGGAGTGGACGGCGGACAATCTTCGCCAGCTCAACGACAGCTCGGACCGCGGTTTTGATTACGTCGTCACGGGCGCGCTACGCAACCGCAATGATGACTTTGAGCTGACGCTGCGCATCTGGGAGGTGAAGAAATTCCGGGAACTGAAGGTGTTCACGGCCCGCTGGACTCCCTCGACGGCTGACACGGCGCTGTCGCAGCTGCGCGAGCAGTTGTGCGGTTATATGGAATGGACGGCATTGCCAGCCGGCAACGGCCTCGCCTACTCCGCTCCGGCGGCCCCGCTGGCTTATGCGCTGGGTCTGGGCGCAACCCTGTCGTTTTTCCTCGGCGATAAAGGCATCCTGGCGCCGGCCCAACTCCCGCTGGACATATCCGCGTTGCTCCACGCGGCCCGGACCAATCCGACCGATGCCCGCGCTCAACTCGCGCTCATCGCCGCCTTGCTGCGCCTCAAAGCGCAGGGCGCTACGCTGGACGCTGAAACCCACCAGTATGCGTGTATCTGGCTGGCTACGCCCGAAGCTCAAGCGATCGATGTCTCGGTGCTGGCGCTTAAGTTGGCCTGAGGCGGGAGCATGCAGTTGCCGGTCGGGCTTTACGCCCGCCTCCTCCCGGATGTGTCGGGGATAAACCCCGACCTACAGCCGAACCATCTGGTTCGATGGATTGCATTGGCCGGGGATATTCAACCTAGAAAACTCAATTGAAACGCGGAGGACGCAAAGAACGCAGAGGGAAATCTAACTTGCTGGTGCAAAAATGTTATCACCTGCGAGGTGAGTGCGCCTAGCTTTACGTCGTGCCCCAACATTCTGGTTTGGGATTTTTTGCACTATGGTCCTATGTCGCCAGCCGGCCGCAACGAACGTGAACCCCATCGTATGAGCTTCGAAAACGCAGCAACCGATGAGCCGGGCCGCTTCCTAAACGGTGAAGGCTGCCAGGACCGGGCCGGGCAGTCCCGCAAGGACATCGGCCCCCAATCGTCATTGTCCGGTCAACGCGTCGGCGGAGGCAGCGGGGGCAGTGGCTGGGCAGGGGGGATGGGATAAGTTGGGAGATCTCTCCGAGTGGACGCGGGTCAAACGCCCGGCACAACTCCGCGTCAGCTGAGAAGGCCGGAGCGGCCCGGAGAGCCGTCGGATCGGCTCGCAGTAGCGACGAAAGCCGTAACGAGGCTGGAGCAGAGGGACCGAACTTGGTCGAAGTAAACAGCGAAACTACGGACGAGTAGATGACCCCTTCATTGGGGATATTAACGCCGCTAAAAGTTCTGCACTGGACCCCGACTGCGGTCTATAGGAAAAACGCCGGGTCCTGATGCCCAAGAACGCAAAGACGTCGCATAGAGATGGTTTACATTGCCAGGAGGCCGCGAGCATCGCCCCCGGCGACCCATCGCTGGATTGCCCGAAGTTGCGCAGGGTGATCGGATTATTCAGTGAGCCTATCCGGAGTGATACCAAGGCGCTATATATAATACTGAAGGCCTGACCCGAATGGCGCTTAGATAAGCCCCGAGGGAAGAGAGCGGAGCTGATCATCGGAGACGGCGAGAAGCGGAGACGCGCATGATGTGACGGGGGCGACTGAGCAGCTGATAATCTTTTGTTCGGCGCTTTCGCGCGCGGG
>JANMVS010000003.1:0-3987 GCA_031392885.1 Verrucomicrobiota bacterium | reverse complement strand
CCTCGGGCTGATGCCCGCGCGCGCCCGCCTTGACCTCGTCCTCGGCGTGCTGAGCCCGGCCATCACCGTGCGGAGCCCCGCGACCACGCCCAACATTTTCAACGTCCCCGCTAACCAGACGACGAAGTCCACCGCCACCGCGTTCTTCATGCCAGCGATGGGCTATGTGCAGCGCAGCGGAAAGTTCGTCTATGGCCTCGGTGTCTTCGGCCAGGGCGGCATGGGCTGCGAATACGACCCCAACTCCTGGCGCGGCCTCGGGTTCAACCTGCCCAACCGCACCGAAGTCTCCATCGGCCGGGTCATCGCTCCACTCGTCTGCCAGGTGAACGAGCGCTTGCAGATCGCCGCGACCGCCGACTTTGTCTGGGCCGGGATGGACGTGCAGATGGCGATGAGCGGCAGCCAGTTTTTTGACCTCGTCCTGCCATCGAGCCAGCGGTTCGGACGCGCATCGGGCGGCATCGTCCAGAGCTTCGGGCAGATCATGAGCACGCTGCCCGCCGGCACCTCGGTGGACTACGCGCATTTCGATTTCTCCAACGGCAGCAGCTTCACCGGCAAGGCTCGCGGCTATGGTTACGCCGGGAAGGTCGGCCTCGTCTATCAGGCCTCGCCCGCCCTCCGCCTTGGCCTGACTTACCACACCACGACCGCCCTGGGCGACCTGCGCTCCTCCGGCGACACGCTAAGCTTTCAGCTCAACCTCCCCGGCCTGGGCCGGATGGCGCAATCCGTGACCGGCGATTACCGCATCCACAACTTCCAATGGCCCGCGCTGCTTGCGGTCGGCCTGGCCTGGCGCCCGGCCCCGCGCTGGATGGTTGTCGCCGATGTCCGCGAAATTTTCTGGCAGAGCGTGATGAAGGATTTCTCCCTGCGCTTCACCGCAGCGAACACGGCCGCCAACGGCCCCTTCTCCGGCCAGCAGCTCGACGCCGTGCTGTTCCAAAACTGGAGGAACCAGACGGTCGTCCAACTCGGCAGCGCCTACGAGGCCAGCGACCGGCTCACCCTGCGCGTCGGCGGCAACTTCGCCGACAACCCCGTGCCCGACGACTACCTGAACTGCCTCTTCCCCGCCATCGTGAAGAACCACCTGACCGCCGGCCTCGGCTGGAAGCTCGGCGCGCACTCGTCCATGGACTTCTCCGCCACTTACGGTTTCAAGGTCGCCACGGTCAACGGCGCGGGCGCCGCCGTCAGCCACCGCCAGACCAACGCCCAGCTCATGTATGGCCGCCGGTTCTGAAGCCCCGCGCGCGGGGCGGCGCTAACAGGCGTGCTTATCTATATGAGCATTTAGTAATATACTAGCCGCCCCGCCGCAGTTCCGCCTCGCTTCCGCCGCCGCCCCGGCCGATCTTGCCTCCAGCTCCCCCGACCCTCTCTCCCCATGAAAAAACTCCTCATCCTCGGCGCCGGCACCGCGGGCACCATGATGGCCAACAAAATGGCCCGCCGGCTCGACCGCGACGCCTGGCAGATCACCGTCGTCGATCGCGACGGCACCCACCACTACCAGCCGGGCTACCTCTTCATTCCGTTCGGCATCTACTCGCCGCGCGATGTCGTCAAGCCCCGCCGGGACTACCTTTCGCCCGGCGTCGAAGTTATCATCTCCCCGATCGAAGTGATCGAGCCGGACCGCAACCAAGTGCGCCTGACCGACGGCCGGGTGCTCGGCTACGACTACCTCATCATCGCCACCGGCACGCGCCCGGTGCCCACCCAGACCGAGGGCCTGGCCGGCCCGGGCTGGCAGAAGAACGCCTTCGACTTCTACACCCTCGAGGGTGCCGCCGCCCTCGCCCGCCACCTCCAGCACTGGGAAGGTGGCCGCATGGTCATCAACATCGTCGAGATGCCCATCAAGTGCCCCGTCGCCCCGCTGGAGTTCGCCTTCCTCGCCGACTGGTTCTTCACCGAGCGCGGGATGCGCCACAAGGTCGAGATCGAATATGTCACACCCCTCCCGGGTGCCTTCACCAAGCCCAAAGCCTCCGCCCTCCTCGGCGACTTCCTCGAACGCAAAAACATCAAGCTCGTCGCCGACTACGCCATCGGCCGCGCCGATACCGAGGCGCGCAAGCTCTACTCCTGGGACGAGCGCGAGGTGCCCTACGACCTCCTCGTCACCGTGCCCACCAACATGGGCGACGAGTCCATCGCCCGCTCCGGTTTCGGTGACGAGGTCAACTATGTGCCGACCGACAAACACACCCTCCGCTCGAAAGTGAAGGACAACATCTTCGTGATCGGCGACGCCACCGACCTCCCCTCCTCCAAGGCCGGCTCCGTCGTCCACTTCCAGTCCGACATCCTCGTCGAAAATCTCCTCGCCGCCATCGACGAGCGTCCGCTCCCCGGCCACTTCGACGGCCATGCCAACTGCTTCATCGAATCCGGGTTCAACAAGGCCTTCCTCATCGACTTCAACTATGACACCGAGCCGCTCCCCGGCCTCTTCCCGCTCCCGGGCGTCGGCCCCTTCTCCCTCCTCGCCGAGACCAAGACCAACCACTACGGAAAAATGATGTTCCGCTGGGTTTACTGGAACGTCCTTCTCCGCGGCCTCGATCTCCCCATGGACTCCGCCATGAGCATGGCGGGCAAACGCCGCTGACCATGCATACCCCCACCGACCTCGCCCTCGCCCAGCGGCTCGACGCCCTCGACCGCAAACTCGACCTCGTGCTCGAGGAAATTGCGGCCGTCCGCCGCGTCCGCCGCGAAATCGACGAGCTCCGCGACGACCTCACCCGCGTCGGCCGCGACCTCCTCCCCACCGTCGCCCGCGAACTCGAGGACGTCGCCCCGCACGTCCGCCCCGCCGACCTCGCCGCACTCCTCAAGCAGGTCCTCCGCAACGTCGACAACCTCACCGCCGCGCTCACCCAGCTCCCGGGCGCCCGCGAATTCGTGCAAGAGGCCACGCCCATCGCCCGCCAGTTGATGAACGACGCCATCACCCGCCTCGACGAGCTGGACCGCAAGGGCTACTTCGCCATGGGCCGCGAACTCGGCCACGCCCTCGACAACGTCGTCGCCAACTTCACTGTCACCGATGTCCGCCTCCTCTCCGACAACCTCGTCGCCATCCTCTCCACCGTGAAAAACCTCACGCAGCCGGAGATGCTCCAGGCGATTAACAACGCCGTCGAGGTTTACAAGAAGATCGACTTCGACGCCGTCGAGGAGTTCTCGCTCTGGCACGCCTTCCGCGAAGCCAACAAACCCGAGATGCGCCGTGGTCTCGGCTTCCTCATCGTCTTCCTCCGCAACCTCAGCGCCCACACCCAAGTCGGCTCCGCCACCCAGCGCAACGCCCCGCCCGCGCCCCCCGCCTCCTGAACTTTTTCCCCACCACTCAACCCATCCAACCCGCCATGAGCATCCGCACCATCAACAACAAATCCATCGACGTCGACGCCGAGGGCTTCCTGACCAACTACAAGGACTGGGATCTCGAAGTCGCCAAAGTCCTCGCCGCCGAGGAAGGCATCCCCGCCCTCACCGACCGTCACCTCGCCGTCGTGAATTTCATGCGCCAGGAATTCGCGGCCAAGGGCGACGGCCCCAGCATCCGCCGGCTCACCAAGGAGAGCGGCGTCCCTACCAAGGAACTCTACGAACTCTTCCCCAGCGGCCCCGCCAAAAAAGCCGCAAAGATCGCCGGCATCAAAAAACCCCATGGCTGCATCTGAGCCCGCCGGCGTGATCCCGGATATTTCCCCTCTCACCTAAACACGACGGCCTATCCGTCAACTGGAGCGGCAGCAACCCGCCTCCGCTCCACTCTCAACTCCCCCACTCCCATGTCCTCTCCCGAAAAAATCAAAAAAATCTCGATCATCATCTCCCGCGGCTCACTCGACGGCGTCTATCCCGGACTCATCATGGCCAACGGCGCCCGCATGGAAGGCATCGAGGTGAACGTCTTCTTCACCTTCTTCGGCCTCTACGCCATGCTGAAAGATTACCAGG
>JANMVS010000588.1:0-2589 GCA_031392885.1 Verrucomicrobiota bacterium | reverse complement strand
TCTGTGACCGCCGTCGGGCAAATCCGGCGGTCACAGACCGCCGCTACAGAAGAAGTCAGCTTCACGGCAATTGGTGCTTCGCCCGCCAGCGCGGGTAGTCCTTGGCGAGCAGACTGGCCGGCCAGTCGCCAAGGTAGCCGTAGCCGGTGCGGCGTTCGCGTTCGATTTCGTTGTAGTCGTAACGGATGACCTTGTCGCGGCCGGTGTAGATGGGGCGATTCGTTCCGAGCTCGTAGAACCGGGCCCAGAGCGCCGGTGCGGCCGGATCGGCGAGGGTGCGGCGCTCCTTCTTGCCGTCCGGGCCGGGGGAATCGTCCAGCCGCAGGCCGTGAACTGGCACGGATTCGAACCAATGGACGGCTCCCTCGATGGCGGCGATGATCTCCGGAGTGGGGGTGGCTTCACCCATCAGCCATTTGACGATCCCCACGCTTTCCGACCCGGAAAGTGACACCGGTTCAAAATTACGCGCGGCGGCCGGGGCAAAAGTTGCCTCGTCATGCTGGGCGCACCAGACCGTAAGTTTGCCGTCCTGTTTCACCTGGGTGCGCAAAATGCACTCGCGGCCCTGCGCCACGGCCGCGGCGGCGCGGTTGCGGCGGGCCGCGTCGACGAAGGTATAGGGCTCCCGGCCGGCCGCCACGGCGCGCAACAACGTCAGCACGTTCACCATCGCATTGTCGTTATAGGTGATGTGGGTGTAATAGCCTGGCTTGAGCGGATAAAACTGCGGCCAGCCCCCGTTGGGGTACTGGGCGGCGAACAGATAATCCAAACCCCGCTCGAACGCCGCCCGATAACGCGCGTCCGGCTGCGTCGTGATGATCCGGGCGAGAAAGTGCAACGGTGTGGTGGTGCCGTCGTTGTCGATCGTCGCCTCGTGCATCGTCTGGTCAGCCCGCTGCGCCGCGGTCGGCGGAGTCGCCAGGTCCGTATTCTTCGGCCAGCCGCCGGAGTCGGTTTGATATGACAGGACGCTGTCGGCCACCGCGCGGGCATCCGCGCTGGCCGCCCACTCGGCAGACTGCTTGGGCAGGTCCGCCCAGCGCACCGCCGCGGAGGCCGCCGCGGCGGTCGCCAGCCACACCGCGACGAGAAAAAGCGCGTGGCGGACCATGCTCAGGTGGACGAGAGCTCGATCATCTTAAATTTCGGTGCGAGCACGTGCATGATGATCCAGGCCGTGAGATACGCGGAGCCGCAGATGATAAAGAGAATGCCGTAGCCCAGTTCGATTTTTTCAATCGCGGCGAAATGCTTGAGCAGCAAGCCCGCCACGCGGGCGATCAAGATGCCCCCGACCGCACCCGCCATGCCGCCGATGCCGGTCACGGATGCGACCGCCTTCTTGGGAAACATGTCGGAGACCGTTGTAAACATGTTCGCCGACCACGCCTGGTGGGCGGCGCAGGCGATTGCGATCGTCGCCACCGCCAGCCAGGTGTTGATTTCGCCCAAACGGGAGGCGAGCAGGACCGTCAGGGGGAAAAGGGCGAAGATGAACATGGCCAGCTTGCGCGCCTTGCTGGCGTCCATGCCGCCGTTGATGAATTGCTTCGGCAGCCAGCCGCCAAAAATGGAGCCGACCGTGGACACGGTATAGACCACCGCGACCGCGAAGGGCCAGCTGATCACCCCGGGAATGTCCGACTTGCTGCCCGTGTAATCCGCATGGACGGCGAGATAGGCGGTGACCTTGCGGGCATTTTCCCCGGTCAAAAAGGCCGGGAGCCAGAAAAGAAAGAACCACCAGATCGGATCCGTCATAAATTTGCCGAGCGCGAACGCCCAGGTCTGGCGGAAGCCGATCAGGCGCGCCCAGGTGATCTTCACTCCGGTGGTATCCGCTTTTTCGTCCGCCTGTTCATCCCGGTCGCTGTGTATGTAGTCGTACTCGGCCTGCTGGAGGTGTCCGCTCTGCAGCTTGGCCGCCGGCGAGGCATAGATCCGGTACCAAAAAAAGAGCCAGAGCAGACCGACGACGCCGGTGAGGATGAACGCCCACTCCCAGCCCCAGGCGTCCGCGATATACGGGACGAAGAGCGGGGCGAGGATCGCGCCGACGTTGGCGCCGGAGTTGTACAGACCGGTGGCAAAGGCGCGTTCCTTCTTCGGAAACCACTCGGCCATCGTCTTGTTGGCCGCCGGGAAATTGCCGGCTTCCGTGAAACCCAGCATCGCGCGCCAGAAACCGAAGGTGATCGTCGTGTGCCCAAAGGCGTGGCCGATCGCGGCAAGACTCCAGCCAATGAGGGAATAAGCGTAGCCGGACTTGGTGCCGACCCGGTCGATCAGCCGGCCCGCCGCCAGCATGCCGAGGGCGTAGGCCACCTGGAAGCAGATCACCACCGTGGAGTAATTCAGCTCCTGGTTCGCCTTGTCGGCGCCAAAGACCCCCTGGTCGGCCAGGGTTGATTTCAACAGGCCCAGGACATTCCGGTCGAGGTAGTTGATCGTGGTGGCAAAGAATACCAGCGCGCAGATCGTCCAGCGATAGCGTCCGATCTGGGCATTGAGATTATTCAGCTTGTTCATCGAGTAGGGAGATAGGGGGTATGGGCGAAAGGAGTCAGCGTAGCCGTAGCGGCA
>JANMVS010000553.1:0-1769 GCA_031392885.1 Verrucomicrobiota bacterium | reverse complement strand
TCGTTCGTCGCGATGACCTTGAGGTTGAACTCCTCGGCGAGCTTGAGGAGGCCGGGGATCACTTTGCGCTGCTCGGCGATGCCATGGTCCTGGATTTCGACGAAATAATTTTCGCGGCCGAAGATGTCCACGAAGCGCGCGCAGGCCTTCCGGGCATCGTCCCAGCGGTCTTCGAGGAGGCGCTGCGGCACGAGCGAGGCGAGGCAGCCGGTGAAGCCGATGAGGCCTTGGGCGTGGCGCGCGAGGGTGTCGAGATCAGTGCGGGGCTTGTAGTAAAACCCCTTGAGGTGCGCGTCGGAGACCAGCTTGAGGAGGTTTTGATATCCGGTGAGGTCGCGCGCCAGCAGGCCGAGGTGGAAGATGCTCTTGCCCTCATCAGAGCGGCCTAGGCGTTCCAGGCGGGAACCGGCGGCGAGGTAAAGTTCGCAGCCGACGAGTGGCTTGATGCCTTTCGCCTTCGCCTGATTGTAGAATTCGATCGCCCCGAAAAGATTGCCGTGGTCGGTGAGTGCGAGGGCCTTCATGCCCAGTTCGGTGGCGCGGTCCATCAACCGGTCGATGCGACAGGCCCCGTCGAGCAGGCTGTAGTCGCTATGGACATGGAGATGGACGAAATTCTGGTCAACGGAACCCACGGAGTGTCATGGGAATCCCGCCCGCTAAACCGTTCAAGCAGTAAAGTGTAAGGTTATTCACCGCCGAAGTTTAGCGGGGAACGGCCGGAGGGGGACATCCGCCTTCGCTGGGGCTGCGGCGCGATCGGGTCCGCCCTTCGGGTCAGACCTGAAAATTGGGGTTGACGGTGGCGGAACCGGCTGGCTTCGTGCTCGTTTTCTACAACGCCAACCTGTCCATTTCCCATGTCCATTGAGATCAAAATGCGTAAGAATGAGCCGATCGATCGTGCGCTGCGCCGCATGAAGAAGAAGCTCGAGCGAGAGTGCATCATCAAAGATGCGCGCATGAAGCGCTACGCCGAGAAGCCCTCGGAACGCCGCCGCCGCAAGGAGAAGGTCATGGCCTTCACCTGCATGCTGCGCCGTCGCTACGCGGAGTAAGCTCGGATCGCTTCCCCTTTGTTGCCGGCCGTGTGTCCTCGGACGCACGGCCGTTTTTATTGCCCGGCATGAAATAAGGTGGTGGCGAAGGTAAAGGTAGGGGCGATTGCCCTCAATCGCCTGGCGCACCCGGAAGGCCGTTGAGGGCAACCGTCGAGGCTGACGCACTCGCCGCGGCCCCTACCCAAGTCCATTTCTCCTGAATCGATTGTATCACTGCCTCGCTTGATTTAAACGGCCTCTGCTGTCCTATTGGCAACGCGCATGAAGCCCATCGTAGCCCTTTCGACCTGTTGGTGTTCGCACCGGCACCAGGACGGGTATGAGATGCTGCAGGAGATGGCGGGACTGGGTTTTGATTGGGTGGAACTGAGCCACGGCATCAAGATCATCCTCGTGCCCGGCATCCTCAAGGCGGTGGAGGAGGGGGTGGTGAAAATCGCCTCCTGCCACAACTTCTGCCCGCTGCCGATGGGGGTCACTCACGCCGCACCCAATCTCTACCTGCCGTCCTCCCCCGACGCCCGTGAGCGCGACATGTGGCTGCGGCAAAGCAAGCGGACCATTGATTTTGCCCACCAAGTGAAGGCACCGAAGGTCATCATGCACTTGGGCTCGACCGAATTTTTCTGGTTCAATCCCGCCCGCAAGCTCGAAGCGTATCTCGAGGCCCACCCCGCGGCCGCCCCGTCGGGCCACCCCCACAAACCC
>JANMVS010000586.1:0-8900 GCA_031392885.1 Verrucomicrobiota bacterium | reverse complement strand
GAGAGCTAAGTTTCGGCGAAGGGCGCGCATGAGCATCGGGGCCACCCCGGTCAGGGTGCGCCCAGCAGAAACGTCAGCGGCTGGTCGACGCGGGCGCGCCAGGATTTTTCCGAGTGCTCGGCCCCGGGAAACTTTTTCGTGATCCAGTCGCGGCCCGCGGTGTAGCCGGCGGCCTTCATGACGGCGTCCGCCCGCAGCTGGAAAGGCTCATAGAGGGCGTCGAGCGTCTCGGTGCCGTAATCAAACCAGAGTTTGTTCGCACCGGGCGGCGGGAGGTTTTTGGGGCGGCATGACGAAAGAAGCCGGGGGTGCTAGTGGCGGCGTCCGGCGAAGCCAAGTGGTTTCTGTTTCCCCAGTGGAGGCGGGGCCGGTCAAATGGGTCGCCAAGCCTTCTGCGGAATTTATTGAGCCTCGCACGTTAGCCTGACGGGCAGGGCGCACCGCCGAGGCTTTGCACTCGTCGCCGCCGAGGCTGCGCACTCGTCGCCGGCCCGGTGCGCCGCGGCGGAGCGGGCCGCTCCGCCCTACCTCACACAGCGGGCTGTCCGCCTAATGGGCGCGGCCCAATAGGGCAATCGCGCCTTGAAGCGGTCGGGGGATTTCGTGATGCCTGTCGCGATGGCAACCTCCACCGCTCGCACCTGCGCAACGCCCGGGGCATCCCGCATTTTCTCGACGACCGCAAGTGGTGCGGTCATGATTGGGATTACCGGCGGGACAGGTTCCCCGTCTATCTTTCGCTTATTCATTCCTAGATCATCCACCTGATCAGTTCTTCCGGGTCGGGCGCACCGCCAAGGCTTCGCACTCGTCGCCGGCCCCGGGCGCCGCGGCGGAGCGGGCCGCTCCGCCCTGCCAGTCAAACCCGGCACCCCCTTTCCCCATGAAAAAAATCGGCATCCTCCACGGCAAAGAACGCAGTTTCCCCTCGGCCCTGATCGAACGCATCAACGCCCTGAATGAGCCCGGCATCACCGCCGAGGAAGTGCTCGTCAACCAGGTGACCCAAGGCGAGCCCACGCCCTACGCGGTCATCCTCGACCGCATCTCGCAGGACGTGCCCTTCTACCGCGCTTATCTCAAGAACGCCGTGCTCAACGGCACCGCGGTCCTCAACAACCCGTTCTGGTGGTCGGCCGACGAGAAGTTCTTCAACAACTGCCTCGCCACCAAGCTGGGCGTCGCCGTCCCGAAGACCGTCATTCTGCCTTCCAAGGACCACCCGACCGACTGCTACACCGACTCGTACGCCAACCTCGCGTTCCCGCTCGATTGGGATGGGATCTTCGAATACATCGGCTGGCCCGCCTACTTCAAACCCCACTCCGGCGGCGGCTGGAAAAACGTCTACAAGGTCCGCGACCGCGACGAATTCTTCAAGGCCTACGGTGAGACGGGCCAGTTGGTCATGCTGTTGCAGTCCGAGGTCCACTTTGATGACTACTACCGCTGCTACTGCATCGGCGGAACGGACGTCCTCATCATGCCCTACGAGCCGCGCAACCCGCACCATCTCCGCTATGTGGTGGACCGCCCGCCGGGTTCGCCTGAGTTGCTCGCGCGCATCGAGCGCGATGTCCTCACCCTCAACCACGCCCTCGGCTACGAGTTTAACACGGTGGAATTCGGCGTCAGTGGCGGCGTGCCGTACGCGATTGATTTCTGCAATCCCGCGCCCGATGCCGACCGCAAATCTGTCGGGGAGACGAACTTTGCCTGGGTCGTCGAGGCCGCGGCAAAAATGCTGATCCGCAAGGCGAAGGCGCACAACCCCGCGCAGAACAACACGGTCTGGGGCAGCTACGTGCAGGGCGCCGTCACGACCGGCAAGCCGGCCACCCGGCCCACCAAGAAGTGAGCCGGTTTATCACAAACATTGGAGGGCCCGTCACCTGACGGGCCGCGGCGCGTCGGGAGACGCGCCCTCCATTCACCCCCCCCTCCCCCCATGTGTGCCGCCAAGAAAAAACATCAGTTCACCCTCGGCATCGAGGAGGAGTTCCAGATCGTCGACCCGGTCACGCGCGAGCTGAAGTCGCACATCGAGGAGATTCTGGAAGCCGGCAAGATCGTCCTGAAGGAAAACGTCAAGCCCGAGCTGCACCAGTCTGTCGTCGAGGTGGGCACGGACATCTGCACGGATGTCGCCGATGCCCGCAAGTCCGTCACGGCCCTCCGCTCCGATCTGGCGAAACTCGCCCGGAATGCCGGCCTGCGCATCGCCGCCGCCGGCACGCACCCCTTCTCCCACTGGATTGACCAGAAGATTTCCAAGGGCGACCGTTACCAGGTCGTCCTGCAGGACCTGCAGCAGATCGCCCGCGCCAATCTGATCTTCGGCTTGCACGTCCATGTCGGCATGCCCGACCGCGAGACGGCCATCCAGTTGATGAACACCGCGCGCTATTTCCTGCCGCACATCTTCGCGCTGTCCACCAACTCGCCGTTCTGGGTGGGCCGCGACACCGGCTACAAGAGTTACCGCCTGCAGGTCTTCCAGCGCTTCCCGCGCACCGGCATCCCCGATGCCTTCGATTCCGTCGGCGAGCATGATGAATACGTCAACCTGCTGATCAAGACCGGCTGCATCGACAACGCCAAAAAAATCTGGTGGGACATCCGGCTGCACCCGCTCTTCCACACGCTCGAGTTTCGCGTGTGCGACATCCCGATGCGGGTCGACGAGACCATCTGCCTCGCCGCCATCATGCAGGCCGTCATCGCCAAGCTCTATAAGCTCTACCGGCAGAACCTGGGGTTCCGGATCTACCGCAGCCGGCTGCTCGCCGAAAACCGCTGGCGGGCCTCCCGTTACGGCATCAATGGCAAAATGATCGACTTCGGCAAACAGGAGGAGGTCGAAACCCGCGCCCTGATCGGCGAACTGCTTGAATTCATTGATGACGTGGTGGACGAACTCGGCAGCCGCCAGGAACTGAACTACGTGCAGGAAATGCTGACCCGGGGCACCGGTGCCGACCGGCAGTTGGAAGTTTACAACCGCACGAAAGATCTCAAAGCCGTCGTCGACTACATCATCACCGAAACCCACCACGGCCTTGAGCTTTGAGTAATCTTTCTCGTTCTCTTAATCGTTCTCCTGCTCGCCCCTTCAACCCTTCAACCCTTCAACCCCGCAAACCCGCGAACCCGAGAGGACGAGAAAGAGTTAGAGAATGAGAACGATGACCAAACGAACGCTCCCACACCTTGATCTCTGACGCTCCCTCCTCCTCGCCATCGCAGCCCAGTCCTCCGCCCGCCGTCTTCCGTCCTCCGAGCCCCCCCATGCCTCACGCCGCCTCGCTGCCCACCACCTTTGATCCCGCGCTGTCGAAGGGTGCCGCCAACGCCATCCACGTCTGCCTGAAGCTCCTGCCCCATGAGCGCATGACGCTCATCACTGACCAGGCCAGTGCTGAAATCGCCGCCGCCCTCGTGGTCGAAATCGAGAAGACCGGCGCGGCCTACAAGGTCCTCGTCCTCGAGGAATACGGCCCGCGCCCGCACCGCGACCTGCCCCGCGCCGTGCTCGACGACCTCGCGCAGTCGCAGGTCAGCATCTACGCCTGCATCACACAGTCCGGCGAGCTCCGCACCCGCATGCAGATGATGGATGTCATCAACCCGCGCCGCATCCGCCACGGGCACATGGTGAACATCAACAAGCAGATCATGGTCGAGGGCATGTGCGCCGACTTCCTCGCCGTCGACCAGCTGTCGCAAAAACTGATCGAAAAATGCCGCCGCGCGCAGCGGGTCACCTGCCAGACCGCCGCCGGCACCAACTATGTCGCCGAGCTCTCGCCCACGCTCAACTGGGTCAAGACCTCCGGTCTCATCACCCCGGCCAAATGGGGCAACCTGCCGGGCGGCGAGATCTTCACCTCCCCCTTCAACTCCAACGGCCGCTTCGTCGTCGACGGCGTTGTGGGCGACTACCTCTGCCAGAAATGGGGCGATATCGGCGCGCACCCGCTCATCATCGACATCAAGGACAACCGCATCGCCGCCCTGAGCTGCACGAACCAGGAACTGCTGCAGGAATTCGATGCCTACTGCCACACCGACGAAAACTCGAACCGCGTGGGTGAATTCGCCATCGGCACCAACCTCGCCTGCACGCGCATCATCGGGCACATCTTGCAGGACGAGAAGCTGCCCGGCATCCATATCGCCTTCGGCCATCCCTACTGCGAACACACCGGCCAGACGTGGAAGAGCACGACGCACATCGACTGCGTCGGCCGTTTCTTCGACATCTGGCTCGACGACGAACAGGTCATGGCGCAGGGGAAGTTTTTGCTCTGAGTTTTTTCCGGGGTTTTTGACCACGGATTTCACGGATAGCCCGGATAGACCAATGCTGCACGAAAAGGTAACCGAGGCCCTTATTGGGGCCGCAATGACTGTCCTAAATACGCTCAAACCGGGCTTGGACGAGAAGCTCTATGAGCGCGCATTGGTTATAGAATTGGTCAAACGTGGCCACAAAGTTGATCAACAAAAACCATTTATGGTCTGCTATGACGGGATGGAGATAGGAACGCTCGTTCCTGATTTGATGGTGGATGAGGTTGTAATTGCGGACCCGAAGGTCGTCACAGATTTTAACGAAACCCCTCTGGCTCAGATGCTAGGATATTTGAATATCACTGGCCTCCAAGTCGCGCTGCTGCTGAACTTCAAGCACTCTGACCTGCGCTGGAAGCGCGTCATACGATGATTTCAATCCGTGCGATCCGTGAAATCCATGGTTAAATTTCTTTTCTGATGATCCCCGACCTCCGTCAGCGCTACAACGCCGCGTTCAGCGCACAACGCTACACGGCGTTCCTGGCGGAGCTCAACCAGGCGGTCTCCTGGCCGGTGGATTTCCGGGTGGCGGAGTCCCCGCTGTTCCTCGACGAACCCACCACCCGTGAACTCGTCCGCGCCTCCGCCGACATCATGCGCCAGCTCGCCACGCCGGAATTTCGGCGACATGCGACGACCGCCATACCGGCGGGACTGGCCGTGCCGGCCGAAACCCCTTGGCCGCACTTTCTCGCGGTGGACTTCGCCCTCTGTCACGACGCGTCCGGCATGGTGCTGCCGCAGCTGATCGAACTGCAGGGCTTCCCCACCGTCGCCTGCTGGCAGGCGCTGCTGGCCCGGACCTACCGGAAATTTTTTCCGGAGATCCCAGAGGAATATACGCCTTACTTTTCGACGGGTGGAGCCCGCCCGGAGGGCGGGCTTTCAGAAGCCGCGAATCCAAACCAACCGGCCCAGAGGTCAGGTTCCACCTTCGAAGCACAGGAAGAAACCTACCTCGACGCCCTGCGCCGCGCGATGCTCGGCGACTGCCTGCCGGAGAATGTCGTGCTGCTGGAAATCGAGCCCGACCAGCAAAAGACGCGCGTCGATTTTGCCTGCACCCAGGCGATGCTCGGCGTCAAGCCGCTCTGCGTCACGCAGGTCATCAAGCACGGGAAAAAACTCTTCTACCGCAGCAGCGGCCGCGAGGTGCCGATCCACCGGATCTTCAACCGGGTCATCTTTGATGAGCTCCGGCGGAAAAAGCCCGTGATGCAGTTCAGTTTCTTCGATGAACTCGATGTGCAGTGGGCCGGCCACCCCAACTGGTATTTCCGGATCAGCAAACACACCCTGCCTTTCCTGCGGAGCCCCTACGTGCCCGACTGCCATTTTGTCAGTGA
Organism: Verrucomicrobiota bacterium; assembly: GCA_031392885.1. Classification (GTDB taxonomy): domain Bacteria; phylum Verrucomicrobiota; class Verrucomicrobiia; order Opitutales; family Opitutaceae; genus Lacunisphaera. The sequence continues at coordinate 3,198 of JANMVS010000586.1, read as the reverse complement.
TTTCGCGGTCAGCGGGGTTTTTAGCCATGATTCCCTTCCGCCCGACCTGGAAAATTACGTCTGCAAACCGCTCTATTCCTTCGCCGGACTCGGCGTGGACATCACTCCGACCCGCGAGAAAATCGCCGCGATTGCGAACCCGGCCGAGTGGCTGCTGCAGCGCAAAGTGACCTACGCGCCACTGATGGCCACGCCCGACGGCCCGGCCAAGGCCGAAGTGCGGCTCATTTACGCTGGCGACGGCGCCGGGATGCCGCAGCTCATCAACCAGCTCGTCCGCCTGACGAAGGGCGCAATGCATGGCGTGGATTTCAACAAAGGCCGCACCTGGGTCGGCGCCAGTGTCGGGCTTCATCCGCCGGTATGATACCAATCGCACCTTGCAATTGGATTACTAACCTGGGTGCGGAGGTAGGGCGCACCGGCCCGGTGCGCCGCGAACGTCCTTCGGCGGACCGGGCCGGTCCGCCCTACCGGCGCTACCGCGCCAAAGTCAAAAAACCTGGGGCAACCGGTTTGCAGGCGGTGTTTCCCCTGCTTGCCAACAGGCACATCCGGGGTAGCCTATGCGTCCCATGAAAGCCACCCGCCTCCTTACTCTCCTCGCCACCATGTCCCTCTTTTCCCTCTTCGCCTCCGCCGAACCGCTCAAGGTCGGCGATGCCGCGCCGGTCGTCTCCGCCGTCACGGATGCCGGCACCACCCTCAATCTCGGCGATGTCTACAAGAACAACGCGTACACGGTTGTCTGGTTCTACCCGAAGGCCCTCACCGGCGGCTGCACCAAGCAGGGCTGCTCGCTGCGCGACGCCAGCGCCGAACTCACCAAATACGGCGCGGCCGTTATCGGCGTCAGCCTTGATTCGATCGATCAACAGAAGGAATTTAAAGCAGTTAACCACTTCCCCTTCCCGCTCCTCGCCGACACCGACAAAAAGGTCGTCAAGGCCTTCGGCCAGTCCGCCACCCTGTTCGCTTCGCGCGAATGCTATGTCATCAAAGGTGGCAAGATTGTCTACAAGGACACCGGCATGACCGACAAGCAGGCCGACAATGTCCTCGCCTTCCTGGCCAGCCAGAAAGGCTGAGGTTCGCCCGGTCTTATTTTCCCAGCCGCGATATTGCTGTCGCGGCTTTTTTATTAGCGGCGGGTCCAAGACCCCGGAGCTGGCTCCGGCTTGGTCGGCCTGCTGGAAGCCTTCCCACGGCGAGGTCGCCGTGGCTCCAGAGAGCCGGCTGGAGCGCGGGCGAACCCGCCCGCGGGTACGAAATGTCGCGGACCGTGAGCCGGCCGAACGGCTCCGCGGAGCTTTATTTGGGGTGGCGGCCCTCCTCCCGACGAGCCCTCCCAATCACAACTCGTCGTCGTTCACCGCGCCCAGCGCCCCGGCGTGCGGGTCGAGCCGGGCCCGCTCGACCCAGTTGCGAAACAACGCCATCTGCGCCAACCACTCGGCCGGCAGCGGCGCCGCCACCAAGTCGATGACCCGCCAGGCCCCGGTTTCGTCGATGACGACATTGCGGTCGTGCGTATCGGCCACGAGCCACGGCACCCCTTCCAGGAACGCGAGGCGCGGATGGTCGCGGTCGGCGCGCAGGAAACGCGAGGGAATGGGAATGAGCTGATGCGGATCGAGCGCGGAGACGTCCGTCTTTTCCGGCAGCATGCGCCCAAAGGTCTGTTTGGCCACGAGGATCCCCTCGGGCGTGATCCCGACGATTTCCGTGGGGATGCCGAACTGGTGCGTCAGCTCCAGTTTGGCAAAAAGCATCCGGTAGCTGCCGGGGACCGCGGTGGCGTTAAGCAGGTCGCGGTCGCCGCGGTGGAAGGCAAAGGTGGCCCCGACCTCGCCCCCCTCACGGAACAGGAAAAACTTATAGACCGAGTACTGGGCATCCACAAAGGCCAGCGCCTCCACCCCACCGCCGATCCGCCGCAACTTCGCGCTGTCGACCTCAAAGGGGTCCTCAACCTCGGAACTGAAGCCAAACACCTCAAAGGGGATGACCGGCAGGTGCCGGCGGAAGGCCCGGATGGCCTCGCCCAGTGCGGCCCATTCACCCCCCGTGGCCTCCAGGAGGCTTACTTCGTCTTCCGCGAGGCGGACAATATCGAGGTCTTTATCTGTTCCGATGCCGCATTGCCCCGCTGCTTGGACCAGCTGATCGAGCGCCCGAAGTCGTTGCCGGTGACTGTCCAGAACAAGGGCCCACCCTTCCGTGCCGGGGAGGCGGGGGCCGGTGAGGCAGGTCGGTCTGCCGGAGAAGGGGTCTGTTTTTTGCATGCCTCGGCCATGCGCCCAAGGTCGCGGTCCCGCGCCCGAACGCAAAAACTATTTGCGCGCAGGTTGTTCACCGGCGAAACCCAAGGCGAGAAAGTAACCGGGCTAGGCTTGCGGCGGGGCGTTTTCACCGAAAACCTCTCGCTTGACACCCCCCGCCCTCCTCACTGACTTTGGTCCTCTTTTTCCTATAAAACCATGCAACCTACATTCCGCCCCCATCGCAAGAAACGCGCCCGCAAGATCGGTTTCCGCGCCCGCAAGGCCACTCGGGGTGGCCGCAAAGTCCTCGCCGCCCGCCGCCGCAAGGGCCGCAAGCGCCTCACGGTCGTCTAAAATGAACCTGCGCGCCGGGCAACGCCTGCGCCGCAATGACGACTTCCGCGCCGTCCGTGAGCAGGGTCGCCGCACCGACTGCGGCGCCTTCCTCCTGACCTGGCGGGTCCGTCCCGCCGAGTCCCTGATCGCTCCTGCCCGCGTGGGCGTGGTCGCTTCCCGGGCTGCCGTGGGCGACGCCGTCCACCGCAACCGCGCCAAGCGCCGCCTCCGTGAAATCTACCGCCGCCACCAAGCCCTCGTGCCCGCCGGCCTTGATCTCGTCCTCACCGCCCGCCCCGCCCTCCTGCGACTGGAATTCGCGGACGTGGAGCAACGGTTTATCCAGGCCTGCCAGAAGTTCGCGCCCGCCAAGCCCCATGCCTGACCAGCAAAATGTAGCGGCGGTCTATGACCGCCGATCCGGCCGCCATCTGCTCGCGCTGCCCGCCCGGGCCGCCAGCGGCCTCATCTGGATTTACCAGCGGGCGGTGTCGCCGGCCCTCTCGGCCTTGAACCCAACGCTCGGCTGCCGTTTCAGTCCCACCTGCTCGCACTACGCCCGCACCGCCTTGCAGGAACATGGTTTATTCTCCGGTTT
>JANMVS010000480.1:0-15949 GCA_031392885.1 Verrucomicrobiota bacterium | reverse complement strand
CTGGCCGGTCTTGTCCTGGATCTTGGTCGCCACCGCCGTCTCGAACGGGTTGGCGAAGGCCACCAGCAGGAAGTCCCCCACCTGCCCGACCGGCAAAATCATGTTCTTCTGGCAAAATTCGAGGTCGATCTTCTCAAACGTGCTGCTGTGGATTTTATAGCGGGCGACGTTGTATGGCGCGAGCCCGAGCGCCCGGCACTTGGCGAGCAGGAGCTGGAAAATCGTGATGCGATGATCCGCCTGCAGAATCGAGTCGAGCTGGTCGCCCGTCGGCTCATCGGGCCGGGCCAGGAGCACGGCCTTATGCTCGGCCGTGAGTTTCCCCATCTCCTCCAGCTTGTCGATAATCTGGGTCTGTGTGCGTCCGAGCGGCATGGCTTAGGAGGGCATGGGCGGATGCGCGGCGCCCGCCGGCGGCAGGCCGCCACCGGGTGGCTGCGGCGCGGGGCCACCCCCGGCGGGTGCCTGGGGCGGGGTGGAGTCTGACGGCGGGAAGGGAATCGCGCTGCCGGTCTTCGGGAACGGAATGGCGCTGCCGGTCTTGGGGAAAGGAGCGTTGCTGCCGCCAGGCATCGGAAAAGGGGCGCGGGTAATGCTCTTGGAGGGACCGCCGGACCGCTTGGCGACTTCGGCTCGCTCCGCCAGCACGCGGTCGAGAAAATCAGCGATGATGTCCATCGTCGTGGCCTGCCAGATGATCTGACCGCCGAGCTTCTTCTCCCAAAAGGTGCGCGCGGCCGGGCTCAGATAATAGGCCGTCGCGACAAAGTGAAAATCCTCCTCTTTGTCGAAAGGTACGCTCCAGGTCGCCCAGCAGGCGTCAATGTCGAGGTCCTTCTTCACCTCCTCCGGCACCTCATAGCCGCGCAGGTCGATGACGCCCACCCCGTGGTCGTCCACCACATGGTGCAACAGGTCTTCCTCGCGCAGCACCTTCTGCTCGTAGACGAGGACACTGAGCACGGAACTGCGCCGCATGTCACCGGTCGCAGCGATCTCGAGCAGGCGCTCGTTGGCCACCTCCAGGTCCTCAAACTTGACGAGACTGTGCTCGATGAGCGCCGAGCCCAGCAGGCGGTTCGAACGCATCAATAATGGCCGGTGTTCCGACATGGGGTTGGGGGCAATCTAGTCAGGTCCGGGCGGTTGGCGATTTCTTTTCTTTCGCACGCATCCGCTTCACCCGCTTTAACAGCTCTTTTTTGAGCTTTGGCACCCCCACTTCCGTGAGGCAGGAGATCGCCACCAACTCCACCTTGGGGTAGCGTTTCTGGAATTTCTTGAGATTCTCGATGGCCGCATCCTCATCCATCTTGTTGGCCGCCACCAGCCGCGGCTTGTCGAGCAACGCCGGCGAGTAGAGCTCCAGCTCCTTCAAGAGCTGCTTGTAGTCGTCGCGGGGATCGCGGGTGTCGGTGCCCGCCAGGTCGAGAATGATGAGGAGCAGCTTGCAGCGTTCGATGTGCCGCAGGAAACGATGGCCGAGCCCTTTGCCGCTGCTGGCGCCCGCGATGAGCCCGGGCACGTCGGCCATGATGAGGCGCTCGTAGTCGTCGGGATAGTCGATGATGCCAATCTGCGGATGCAGGGTGGTGAACGGATACGGCGCCATCTTCGGCCGCGCGTTGGTGATCAGGTTGGTCAGGGAGGATTTGCCGGCATTGGGAAAACCCACGAGGCCGACGTCGGCAATGCTCTTAAGCTCCAACCGGTAATTGCCGGCCGTGCCGGGTTCCCCCGGGCCGGTCTTGCGGGGCGCGCGGTTGACGGAAGATTTGAACTTGGTGTTGCCCGCCCCGCCCTTGCCCCCCTGACAGAGCACGAACTCCTGGTGGTCCGTGAGGATTTCCACCACCATCTCGCCGGTATCGGTGTTATAGCAGACGGTGCCGAGCGGCACGCGCAGCAGGGCCGGCCGGCCCTCGCGGCCGTTGCAATCCGCGCCCTGGCCGTGCTCGCCGCGCTCGCCGGTCCAGTGCGGCTTGAACTTGAAATCGATCAGATTGTTTTGATCGTCGTCGCCCCGGAGGATGACATCGCCGCCCTTGCCCCCATCGCCGCCGTTCGGGCCGCCCCACGGCTCGTATTTTTCCCGGCGAAAGCTCACGCAGCCGCGACCGCCGTCGCCCGCGCGCGCCTTGATGGTTGTTTCGTCGATGAACATGAGGCTATCAGTCTATGCCGGCGGGCTGGCGTAAAGCGCAATCGGCAGGTGTTTCCGATAATGCCGGAAATCCACGTCGGTGGTGAAGATTTCCAGCTTCAGGCGGACGGCTACGGCGCAAATCAGGAAATCAGTCATCGACCCTTGTACGCCCTTGCTCCGGCAGAGGTTGAAATAGTGCGCCGCCGTCTCGAAATCTTCCGGGTGCAGCGGAATGTCGGGGAAACTCCGCAGCGCGTCCCGGACCTGTTCGAATTGGACCTGTTGCCTGATTCCTGACAGCAGTTCCTGCCGGATCGGGCCCATGATTGTCACAGCGCCGTTCGCCACCAACCACTCCAGTTCCAACCGCAGGGCGGTAGCGCTTGTCTCCGTACGCCGGAACGCCGCCGACCATACCGGGGTGTCGGCCAGCACCTTCATCGCTTCGCCCGTTCAGCCTTATAGTCAAACGACGGCTCGAAGACCACGGTCCCGAAAAGGCCGGTCACCGCACGTTGCTGACGATGACGGATGTATTCCGCCAGCGCCTCGTTGACGGTGGCCTTCTTGGTCTTGTGGCCGCCCGCCTTCTGGGCCGCGATTAGAAGCAGGTCGTCGATCGCAAGATTTGTAGGCACGGCCACACAGTGAGCCACACAATGAACTTGTCAAGTGGGGCGCCGGCAGTCGGGAAATCAACTTTGAAGGCGGGAGCCGTCACCCAGAGAGGCAACGGTCGCGTGTCCTCAAAACAGCGGGATAAGGGCACCCCGCCTCCCGGCACCTCAAATCGCGACCTTGATCCCCTTCCGGAGGTAGGTCGGGACGTCGAGATCCTGGCCTTCGAAGAGGTTGCGGTCGGATTTGTCAAAGGATCCGCGATTCTCGGCGGGCTCGCCCGGAAAGCCAAATTCCACCTGCTCAGGCTTCTCCGGATCCACGGCGGCGGCCACGTTCCCTGCGGAAGGGGTGACCGGGGTCTTGCCGGTCGGGCTCCCTCCCGCGCCGGCTGAGACGGTGGTGGCCAGGGCGGGCTTTCCCCCCGCCGGCCGGGCGGGCGCCGCGGCCCGGCGCACAAAGTTACGGCCGCCCAAGTCCGTTGTGCCGATGACGCAGATCTCCACCCGACCCGGGAGGGCTTCGTCGATGGCCGCCCCCATGACGACATGCGCCTCGCGGCCGAATTCCTCGGTGATGGCCGTCATCAGTTCGTTGACCTTGATCAGGCTGAGGTCGGCGCCGCCCGTGATGTTCACGAGCAAACGATCGGCCTTGCGCGCATACTCCGGGGTGTGGAGCAGCGGGCACTGTTTCAAATCCTCCAGGGCGGCCTGGGCGGGATTATCCCCCTCGCCCACCCCGAGGCCAAACAGCGTCTTGCCGCCGCGGTGCTGGAACACCTGCCGGAGCGCGGTGAAATCAACATTGATCAGTCCGGTGCGCGACAGCATCGCCCAGATGGACTTCACGCCCCGGCCGATCCATTCGTCCGCGCGGGCAAAGGAATCGAGCACGCTGGTCTGCTCCGTGCCTTCCTGCAGCAGCATGTCGTTGGCCAGGGGAATGACGGCAGCACACACGCGGCGCAGTTCGGCGAGGGATTCCTCCGCCTGCTTCAGGCGGCGTCCGCCTTCGAAGCTGAAGGGCAGCGTGACAAAGGCGATGACCACGGCACCGGCTTCCGCCGCGATCTCGGCCACCACCGGGGCGGCGCCGGAACCCGTGCCGCCGCCGAGCCCCGCGACCAGAAACACCAGATCGGTCCCCTTGATCAGCTCGGCGATCTTGTCCGCATCGGCCTCCGCGGCCTTGCGACCGAGTTCGGGATCGCCGCCGGCACTGAGACCGCGGGTCAGGGTGGTACCGATGAGAATCTTGTCCTGCACCGGCGAGGTACTGAGCGCCTTGAAATCAGTGTTGATGACCGCGAGCTGCAGGCGATCGAGGTTTTCCATTTTAAGCCGGTCGACGGCGTTGGAACCGCCGCCGCCCACGCCGACGAGCTTGATGCCGACGTTGCGATCCATCAGGCCTTCGAACGACAGTTCATGGGGTAGCTGGTCCATGGCGTCAGGAGGTTGCAAAGATGCGGGTAAGGTTGCTCAGCAGGCCGGTTTTGCGGCGGGCGGGCACCGCGTGTTCGTAGGCGTTGCGCAGGCCGAATTGGAAGACGCCCAGCACGGTGCTGAACATCGGGTCCTTCAGCTCGTCCTTGACCCAGGACGGCGATTCCCCGCGGCGAGCCGGCAGGCCGAACACGCGCGTGGCCGCCGCCTCAATGCCGGGCATCCGGGATGTGCCCCCGGTCAGGATCACACCGGCCCCGCAATGTTCCGCCGCAAAAGCCGAACCGAGCTTCTGTTTCACGACCTCGAACAACTCAAGGGTCCGGGCCGCCGCAATGGCTTCGATGGCCATCTTGGGGATTTGGCGGTCGCCAATGGAAGCGTCGCCATTGAGCCAGACCTTATCGGACTTGTCGCGGGTCTGCCCGGTGCCGCGCGCATGGCGGAGTTTGAGCAATTCCGCCTGGGCCGTGGTCACCCGCAGGCCGATGCTCAGATCATTGGTCAGGTGGTCTCCGGCCACGGGCAACGTGCCGGTCACCAGCACATGGCCGTCGCGGTAAAGCACGAAATCGGTCACCCCCTTGCCGAGGTCGAGCACCAGCACCCCCTGCATGCGTTCCTCGGCGGTGGTCAGCAGCGCGCCACTGGCCAGACTGGCAAGGACGAGCTCGCGCACTTCCAGATGGTAGCCGCCCACGACGTGGATGTTGTCACTCACCTTGCTCTCCGGTCCATGGACAATCCAGTAGCCGACCTCGAGCCGCCGGCCGGACAGGTGCTCCGGAGCCGGGACCGTGCGGCCATCGAGCCGGAACGGCCGGCGGATCTCATGGATGCGCGAACGGCCCGCGGGCAGTTCCTTCTCCTTCGCCATTGCGCAGACCGAAGCGAGGTCGAGGGCGGTGACCGTGTTGTCGGCCGACTTCACGTTCACCGACGCCTCGTTGTAGAAGGCGTCGAGGTGGCCGCCGGTTTGGGCGAGCCACACTTCCTCGATGCGGGTGCCGGCCCGCTTCTCCGCGGTCTCGAGCGCGTGGTGCGTGGCCTCGCAGGCCGCCTTATAGTCGACGACCTCGCCCTTCATGATGCCGCGGGAAGGCGCCACGCCTACGCCGATGATGTTCAAGCTGCGGCCGCGGGCGATTTCGCCCACGAGCACGGCGATTTTGCCGGTGCCGATTTCGACGGCGCCGACGATTCTGCTGCTGTTAGAGATCACGTTTACCTTTCCGTTGAGCGGGTTGAATGAGGAAATTGGCCGGCGGCGGCGGGGCGGAAGCGGAAACCTCCGCCACGGTCTCCAGCCTGACCGGGACCTGGCCCTCCAGTGCGAGATTGACCGACTGGAGCCCCGGCTCCGGCAAATCGTGCGCCCGGTCGATGATATAGTCGAGTTGGGCGACCTGCTTGAAGAAGGCGTGTTTCCGGGTGAAGACGATCTCCGGTATGTCCTGCGCCTTCACCACGATCTCGTCCGATCCGGCCAGCCGCGCCAACGAAATGATGAGCCACTCGCGGTAGAGGTGGGGCGCCTGGTACTGGGCGGTGGCGAGCAGCGCCGCCACGTCGGCCATGCCGGCGATGGGCTCGAAACCGGCCCCGGCCCGCACGAGCCGGATGCCGTCCAGCCACGGCAGGGCGGCGAGCAGCGCCGGGTCGTAATTCCACCCCTCGTAGACGACGCCGTCCTTGGCGACCAGCCATTGCTTCGGGGCCTGCCGGCCGTCGCTCGCCTGGACGCGCGCGACCGGGGTGCGCTCCTGGAGGGTGGCCACCAGCGTGGCCGGAAACCGCCGGGTCAGCACGGCGACGCGCACTTGGCCGTGGGCCAGCAGCTTGTCCCGGAGCGCCGGCAGATCGAGTGCCATCAGGCTGGCCGGTTTCGGCAAGGCGAGGACCGCGCCGGCCCATTGCCGGGTCAGCACCCCATCGGTGATCAGCACGACCGCGCGCACCGGTTCGCGATCCACGGCCATGACCAGCGCCGTCCGGTCGGTGGCCCACGAATACAGCACGGCAAAAATACCCCAACCCGCCCCCGCCACGAAAGCGACGAGCGCACCCACCTTCATCCCCGCCAGGAGCTGCCGGCGCCGGCCCTTCCGGGACATGGCCAGTGGCGTCACCTCCTGGCGGATGTTGCGCCAGGAACAGCCCGGCGGCGGAGCGAGGGTATTTTCCGGGGCGCTCATTTTTTTCCGGCGCGGCCTCGCGCGAATTTTTCCACGGCGGGGGCCACCATTTCACGACACAACGCGATAAAATCCAATCCCACGCAACGCGCACTCATCGGCATCAGGCTGGTCTCCTTCATGCCGGGCAGCGTGTTGATCTCGAGCAGATACCATTCGCCCTCGTTGGAGAGCATGAAGTCCACCCGCGCGTAGTCGCGGCAGCCGCACGCCGCAAAGGCTTTTTCCGCGGCCAAACGGACCGCCGCCGCCAGCTCTTCGGAAATTTGGGCCGGCGCGAAATACTCGGTCAGCCCCTTGGTGTATTTGCTGGCGTAGTCATAGACGCCGGACTTCGGCACCACCTCCACCACGCCCATGGCCCGGCCGCGGAGCAATCCGACGGTAAATTCGCGGCCCAGAATGCGCCGCTCCGCAATCCACTCGCCCTGTCGCAAGCCCCGGACCGCGATTTCCAGACCAACCATGGACGTTACAATCTGCAGCCCCACGCTGCTCCCCTGCCGGTTCGGTTTAAGCACGACCTGCTCACCCAGCTCGGCGGACAGCGCCGCCGCCGCCGGCTTGTCGGCGGCGAGAAAGTGCCGGCCCTGCGCCACCGCCACGCCCATGGCAGATACGGTCTGGCGCGTCCGCCACTTGTCGAAAGTCAGGTCGCTGCCCCTCGCATCGCAGCCCGCGTAGACGATCCCCGCGGTCTCCATCAGCCGCTGCATGCTGCCGTCCTCGCCAAAAACACCGTGCAGCGTCGAGCAGACGATATGCCGCGCCGGGTCGAGCCCCGGGGGAAGCGCATCAGCTTCCACCGGGAAAAATTGCGTCGGGTGGGTGTAGGCCATGGCGAGTGCCACGGCCTTGCCGGAACCCAGCGAAACCTCGCGCTCCGGTGAGGTGCCGCCGGCGAGGACGGCGATGATGGGTGGGGTCATCGGAAAATTCTCCGGGTGTTTGCCGGGGAGGGCTCGCGTCCCGGCGAGCCGTTTGGGCGTGCCGTGATCCCGGCCCGCAGAGCTGCGGGCCCTCCCGCGCGGTTCGCGCTCAAGCGAAAATCCAAAATTGAAAATCGAAAATTCACAGGACGTCCCTCCATTCCTGTCCGAAAAGCAGGACCTCGGGCTCGAGGTCAATCCCGCGCGCGCTTTTCACTTGGGCCCGGATCTTCCGCACCAAACCGATGATGTCGGCACTGGTCGCCGCGCCGCGATTGACGATGAAATTGGCGTGCACCGGCGACACGACCGCATCACCCACCCGTTCGCCCTTCAGGCCGAGTTCGTCGATGAGGCGGCCGGCGGTCGTCCCGGGCGGGTTTTTGAAAATACAGCCGGCACTCGGCTCGCGCGGCTGGGATTCGACGCGCTGCTTCTGGTAGACCTCGATCTGGCGGCGGATCTCCGCGGCCGCGGCGCGCGCGGCGGGTTGGAGGTAGGCGCCGAGCGCAATCGTGGCCTGCAACTCGGCGCAATGGCGGTAGGCCACATGCAGCTCCGCTTTCGGCCAGCGGCGCACCTCCCCCTGCCACGTCATCAGGTGGACCTCCACGACCACATCGAATATCCAGCCACCCATCGCGCCGGCATTCATCCGCAGGGCGCCGCCCACGGAACCGGGGATGCCCTCGAGAAATTCAAAACCCGTCAGCCCCGCCTTGGTGGCCAGACCGCAAAGATTTTTCAGGCGCAGGCCGGCGCCCACCCAGACGCGGCCATCCGGCTGCGGTTCGAATTTCTGCCACTGCGCGTGGCCCAGGCTGATGACCAGTCCGGCCACTCCGGCATCCGGAACAATCACATTTGAGCCGCGGCCCAGCAGCAGGACGGGCAGACGGTGTTGCGTGGCCAGCAGCAGCAGCTGGCGCAGATCTTCCGTTCCCGCCGGCTCCGCATAGACGCGCGCGGGACCACCGACGCGCGTCGTCGTCTTCGGACCCAGCACCTCGTGCTCCAATAAAGCGGTGGCCGGGCTGAGCAGCCCCCGCGCCGCGCGGAGAAAATCCTGCCACGCGGCCTCGCGGGGCCCCGCGGCGGACAACTTCGTCCCCAACCCGTCAACCGGCAAAGCGGTGGCGCCCGCACCGGGCGCGGGCCCGGGGTGGCCGGCTTGACCAAAGATTTTGGGTGGAGGGCTCATGCCGTGGAGGGTGCCGGCGCGGGCCGCAGATGGCGCTGGGGAGGAGTCCGGGCGGCGAGGTCCTCCAGATCCTGCACCAGATTCTCGATGCAGTTTTCCCGCGACATGCGGTGCAGGTTGTCACGGAATTTTTTCAGCAGCCAGTCGTTGAATATCAGCTCGAGCACTTCCGGCCGGAGGGAGGCCAGGGCGTGCTCCGCGACGACGAGGCCGCCGCCCTGCTGCTCGAAATAAGCGGCATTGGCCCGCTGGTGGTTGTCGGCGGCCTGCGGAAAGGGGATCAGCACGGCCGGGGTCTCGCACCGCACGAGCTCGGCCAGGGTGCCGGCGCCGGCCCGGCTGACCACCAGGTCGGCCGCGGACAGCAGGACGCCCATGCGGTCGGAGAAAGGCTCGAACCATGCCTGGACCATTGGGCCATTCTGGGTCCGCAGTTCGCGCCGCCCGACCTGACCCTTGCCCAGACCCGTGAGACAATAAACCTGGATCCCCGCGTGGGCGAGGGCCGCGAGATTATCCTCGGCCCAGTGATTGAGGCTGCCCGAGCCCTGGCTGCCGCCGATCAGGACCAATAGCTTTTGCGCGGGAGCAACGCCCAGTTGTGCCCGCGCCTCGTCGCGCGGCAGACGGATAATCTCGGGGCGCACCGGCAGGCCGGTGTGGCGGACCATGACACCACGAATGCCGGGCAGGCGCACGCCCGGCGGCAAATACAGCCGGTGGGCCAGCCGCGAGAGGACGCGGACGGCGCGGCCGGGCACGCGATTGGCCTCATGCAACGCGACCGGGATGCCCAAAAGCCAGCCCGCCAGGACGACGCCCGTGTTGGTGAACCCGCCAAACCCGATGATGGCATCGGGCCGGGGGGTGCGGAGAAACCTCAGACTGAAAAACAAACCCTCCAGCTGCCGCCAATGGAAGCGCAAGTGCACCGCCGGCCGCCAGCCGAACGGCGCGCTTGGCACGCGCTCGACGGCCAGGTGCGGATATTTCTCGATGAGGCGGGCATCGACTTTTTTCTGGCTGATGAAAAGGGTGACGATGTGGCCCCGGGCGAGGAGCGCCTCGGCCAGCGCGATGCCGGGCGAGAGATGGCCGCCGGTGCCGCCGCACGCGATGATGAACCGGCTCATGCGACCACCTCCGTGAGCGCGCGGCGGCGGACGAGCGGCTTGGGCCGCTCCCACGTGCGCGCCGTATTGATGATGATGCCGACCAGCAGACCCATGAGCAGGAGATTGGAACCGCCGGCGCTGATAAAGGGCAGCGCCATGCCCTTGGAAGGGAGCAGGCTGGTGACCACGCCGAGGTTGATGATGGCCTGCAGGCAGATCAGGAGCAGGCAACCGGTCACGAGCAGGAATTGAAAAAGATTCGGGGCGCGGCGCACGTGCATGAGGCCGGCGACGAAGATGATCACGAAGAGGGTGACAACGAGCAGCGTGAAGATGAGTCCCATCTCCTCCCCCATGATGGCGAAGATGTAATCAGTGTGCGCCTCGGGCAGGAAGGCATTTTGCTGGCGGCCATTGCCGAGGCCGACGCCATCCACGCCGCCGGCGGCGAAGGCCAGCATGGCCTGCCACGGCTGATAACCGGTGCCCTGCCGGTTCGCCTCCGGATCGAGAAACGACAGCACGCGGGCCAGCCGCACCGGATTATACAGCACCAGCAGGACAAAGCCCAGCAGGGCCACGCCGATGGAGGGAAGCAGAAAGCGCAACCGCGCCCCGGCGAGAAAAAGCATGATCACGCCAATGGTGCCGAGCAGGAACGCGGCGCCGAAATCGGGCTCGACCAGCACCAGCAGGGCGAACAGACCGACCCACGCCAAGGGTTGGACGAAGCCGCGCCAGAAATCGTGCAGCTTGCTCTGGTTTACCGCCAAATAGTGCGCGAGCGAGAAGACCAGCGCGAGTTTGGCGAATTCCGACACCTGCAGGCGGACGCCCCCGAAGCCGAGCCAACGCCGGCCGCCGTTCACCTTGATGCCGATGCCCGGGACCAGCACAAACAACAGGGCGACCAGCGCCACGGCGGCGGCGACCCACGCGAACTTGCGCCACTGCTCGAGGTCGGCAATCGCCACGAGCCAACCGGCGCCGATTGCGAGCGCGAGAAAGATGAACTGCTTGTAGAGGTAGGCATACGGCCCGCCCTTGATCGGTGAGCTCGCGCTGAACAGGACCACCAAACCGATCGACACCAATGCCGCCACACAGACGACAATGACGCTCGCGGGAGTGATCGTGAGAGGGCGGCGGGAAACGACGGCGCTCGGCGAACTCACCAGGGGAGGTGGTTACAGCTTGGGTGGCTGATCGGCCTTGGGCGCCTCCACCTTGATGGTCGGCACCTCGGTGCTCGCACCTTTCAGACCGGAATCAAGATCCTGGCCGGGCGGGGGCACCGTGAGTTCGAAATGCGGCGTGTTCACCGCGGGAGCGGCGGCCGGGTCAGCGGCCGGCGGCGCGGATTTTGCCGCGCCCGGGCTCTTCGCCCCCACGGCCCTGAAACCCGGGATGATGAGCTGCTGGCCGGCGCGAACCTTCGACGGATCAGTGATGCTATTGGCCGCCGCAAGTTCGCCGGTGGTCACTTGGTATTTGCGGGCAATCACGCCGAGGCTTTCGCCGGGTTGCACGGTATGTTTCACCGACTCCCCGTTGCCGTGGGCCGAAGCCGCCGCGGCTTTCTCGACGGCCTTGGCCGCCGGCGCCGTCGTGCTGAGATCCTTCGGGGCGGCCCCCACCTTGCCGGGAATGATGAGTTTCTTGCCCGGCTGCAACGCGGCCCCGGTGCCGAGGTTGTTGGCCTTCGCCAGTTCGGCGACCGTCAGCTTGTTTTTCTTGGCAATGCTCCAGAGGCTGTCGCCCCGGCCGACGGTGTACGTGGTGACCGGTGCGACATCAGTAACAGGCTTGGCGGGGGTGATGGCGGCGGCGGCCGGCGAACCGGGGCGCGTCGGCGCAGCATGGCCCGAAACCATCGCCGGAGTGTAGGTCACCTGCGGCATAGCGGCGGCTCCCAGATCAACGGACACTGCGCTGCTGGCGCCGGAGTCATAGCTGATCGGCGCGACACTCGAGCGGGGGGGCACGGTGGCGTCGGGCGTTGGAATGGTGCGCGGGTTGGACTGGCAGCCGGGGCTGGCAAAAATGAAGATAAACGCGAGCAAGTGCACGGCGACGACTGCTCCGAAGATCTGGAGGATTTTCATGGCGGGAATATGAGTGGCAGGGTTGTGGTTTTGCTATCTAAAAATGGAAGTTATTCACCGGTGGCCCCCAAGGGCATCGTACCGGCGGGAGGGCCGGCGCCGGACGAACCGTCCGGCCGTTGGCTCGAGGACAACAGAGCAGGGAATAAGAGTAGGTGCCCGCTGACAGCAAAAGAATAAGGTTCCGATTGTTAGTGGAAAGAACCTGTCAGCGGGCTCCTACGAAAGTTTTGGCACGGCGCCCGGGCGATCCCTCAGGGACGATGGCCCGCCCCGAGCGCAGGCGACGCAGCTTGGCCAGCGACCGGACGATCGGCTGCCGCAGCAACAAGAGGCTGGTGCGGGTAACGTCGCGGAAACTGGGCGTGATCTCGAAATTGTAATCGATGGGCATGGGCGGGGGTGGGTGGAAAGTTAAGTGAGAGGGATGCGCCGAAGCTCCCAGCTCCAGCATCCAAGCTCCAGGGACGCGCCAAGCCTTGCAGCCTCGAAAAAAGTTGGATTGGTGATTGGGTCTGGGAAATTCACGGGAGGTTGGAGCTGGGAGTTTGTTGCTTTAGCGCAGCTTCAGCGTCGCGAGCCCCGCGAGGGCAAAGCCGAGCGAGAGGACCCAGAAACGGAGCACGACCTTGGTCTCGGGCCAGCCGCGCTTCTGGAAATGATGGTGGATCGGCGCCATGAGGAAAAGCCGCCGCCCGGTGCCGGTGCGGTGCCGCGTAAACTTGAACCAGCCCACCTGCAAAATGACCGACAGCGCCTCCAGCACAAACACGCCGCCGACGATCACCAGCGTGAACGGCTGATGAATCATGAAGGCCATGACCCCGATCAGACCGCCGAGGGCGAGCGATCCGGTGTCGCCCATGAAGACCTCAGCCGGATGCGAATTGAACCACAAAAACGCCATGCAGGCCCCGATCAGCGCGCCGCAGACCACCGTGAGCTCCCCCGCCCCGGGCACATGGCTGATCAGCAGATACCCGGAAAAATCCGCCCGGCCGGCCACGTACGCCATGATGCCGAAAACCAGCGCAACCGTGATGGTACAACCGACCGCGAGGCCATCGAGGCCGTCGGTCAGGTTGATGGCGTTGCTGAAACCGACGATCCAGAGATAGATGAGCACGAGCAGCAGCCACCACGGCATGTAATGGATGACCGCGGTCTTGAAAAACGGCACCCAGAGCTCGCGAATCTTCGCCGCGCTCATTGGATGCCAGAGTAAAATGCCCAGGGCCACGACCGTGGCGACGGACTGCCAGGCGATCTTCTCCCACGACTTGATGCCGTCCTTGTTTTTATGGACGACTTTCAAGTAGTCGTCCCGCCAGCCCGGCACGGTCAGGGCCGTATAGACAAACAGCGCGACGAAGACCCAGACATTGGGCTCGGCCCAGAGCACGCTGCTGAGGAACACCGCCAGGAAGATGATCAAGCCGCCCATGGTCGGCGTGTGCTGCTTGTCGAAATAGGTCGCCCCCAGCGCACCGGTGCGCTCGTCAATGTAACCGTGGCCGAATTTCAGCTCGCGAAACCGGCGAATCAACCAGGGGCCGACCACAAAACCGATGAGGAGCGCCGTGACGGCCGCCCCGATCGTCCGCACGCTGTTGTAGCGCAGCAGGCGCAGCGGGCCGAAATAGTAGGCGTAGGCCGCGAGATAACTAAGCATGGGCGGCCTCCTCCCAGTGGAGGGTCGGTCTCCCGACCGACCGCGGCCCGTCGGGAGACGGGCCCTCCATAATTCCCTCTGGCCGGTCATGCTGAACGCGGCGAAGCAGCCGGCTCGAGATGCGACGCCGGAGGGGATGCTTCGCCAGGCTCAGTCCGACACACTTGAGAAAATCTCTTTTATTTTGGCGCATTTCAGTGGGCCGCAGCGACGGTCGGCAGATTCAGCACGGTTTCGAGCTGGTAGCGGCGGCTGCCCTTCAGGAATACGGCGCCCTTGAAGTCCACGAGGCGCTCGCGCACCGGCTGCAAGCTGGTGGTGACGGCGATCTGCGCAGGGTCGTTGCCGTTTTCCAGCAAGCCTTCGCGCAGGGCGGCGGCCTGTTCGCCAATGACAAAAAGAAAATCGCCCGGACGCAGGTGCAGCAACTGCCCCAGCTGCCGGTGGTAGGCCCCGGCCTCCCGGCCCAGTTCCTCCATGCAGCCGAGCACATAAAGCCGCGGCCGGTCGGCGCTCACCGTGCCAGTGAAGGCGTCAATCGCATCGGCCATCGCCGCTGGGTTGGCATTGTAGAAATCACAATAGATCGAGGCGTCGCCGGACTGCCGCAGTTCACCCCGCCACCGGGATGGCTGCCAATCCGTCAGGCGCGTCTGCAGGACCGCATCCCCGAGGCCGAGTTCGGCCGCCAGCGCCAGCGCCAGCGCGACGTTTTGCGCCATGCCGCTGGTGACCCGGCGCAGGCGGAAACGCCGTTTGCCCTCCAGCGTGACTTCGGTGCGCTCGGGCCGGTGGGCGAGGTTAAACTTCATGGTGCGGCCGGGGACCGTCCCCGAGCCTTCGCTTTCCGGTACGAGCACCAGCGGGTTGGCCAACGCCCGGAAAGATTCGAATTGGAGGCACGAGCTCGGGAACACCGCCAGACCGCCGTCGCGGGTGGCCGCCGGCAACCGCGACTTCTCCCGCGCCACCCCATCGAGCGAGCCGAGCCTTTCCAAGTGCGCCGGGGCGACGAGGGTAATGAGACTGTGATCGGGCTCGATCATTTCAGCCAAGGGCGCCATCTCGCCGGGGCCGCTGATGCCCGCTTCGATGACACCGTAGTCGTGAATCGCCGCGTCGAGCCGGGTGAGCGTCAGCGGCACGCCGAGGTGATTGTTCAAATTGCCCTCGGTCGTCAGAACCTTGGGCTTACCCCCGAGCAGCACCCCCAGCAGATCCTTGGTCGAAGTCTTGCCCACACTGCCCGAAACGCCGATGACCGTACCGGAAAACTCCCGACGGTGTTCGCGGGCGATGCGTTGAAAAGCTCGCAGGGGATCGGCGACCACGAGCTGGGGCAGCGGGACGCTGGTAACTTCGCGACCGACCAGGGCGGCCGACGCCCCGTTCGCCTGCGCCGCGCCGAGAAAGTCGTGCCCGTCCCGTGCGTCCGTCCGGAGGGCGACGAAAACCTGACCAGCGGTGAGCTGCCGGGTGTCCGGCGCAAAACCGCTTGACGGCCCGCTGGGTCGGCGGGTCCAACGACCGCCCGTCCCGGCGGCCATTTTATCTGCGGCGAAGGTTGGCATCGGAAGCGGTTCAGCCCGTCTTGATTTTCTTGATGGCGATCAGCTCGCGCACCACCT
This sequence comes from Verrucomicrobiota bacterium, assembly GCA_031392885.1. Taxonomy (GTDB): domain Bacteria; phylum Verrucomicrobiota; class Verrucomicrobiia; order Opitutales; family Opitutaceae; genus Lacunisphaera. The sequence goes on along the minus strand of JANMVS010000480.1, from coordinate 892 downwards.
GGCGGTCGTCGAAGGGCACGACCGTGTCGGCAAATTCCTGGTAAGTCTCATGGCCCTTGCCGGCGATGAGCAGGCAATCGCCCTCGCGGGCGGCATCCAGCGCGAGGCTGATGGCCCGGCGGCGGTCCTCGACAAAGGTGATTTTGTCCGCCGCGGTAACCCCGGCCTTCATGTCGGAGAAAATCTGCGCCAGCGCCTCGGCCCGGGGATTGTCCGCCGTGGCCCACGCCGCGTCCGCGAATTCCTGCACCGCGGCCGTCATGAGCGCACGCTTCGCCCGGTCCCGGTTGCCCCCGCACCCGAAAACCACGAACAAGCGGCCGGGCGTGATGGCGCGGAGCATGCCGAGCGCATTGTGCAGCGCGTCATCGGTGTGGGCGTAGTCGACGAGGACGTTATACGGCTGGCCTTCCTCGATGCGCTCCATGCGGCCGGGCACGCCGGCGAAACTCTTCAGCCGGACGGCGATGACCCCCGGGTCGCGGCCCAGCGCATAACACGCGGCGAAGGCGGCGAGCAGGTTGCTCACGTTGTAGCGGCCGATGAACGGGCCCTCCAGTTCGATGGCCCCTTCGGGCCAGACCAGCCGCAGCGCCGTGCTCTTGAAATTCAGGCGGACGTTCTCGGCCCGGATCGTCGCATCGGGTGACTCGCCGAACGTGACGAGCTTCACCCCGGCCGGGATCGCCGCCGCGAGTTGGCGACCATGGGGGTCGTCGAGATTGATGGCCGCGGCCTTCGGCGCCACTCCGGCCGTGCCGTTGAACAGCCGTGACTTCACCTGAAAGTAGGCCTCCATCGTCTGGTGGTAGTCGAGGTGGTCGCGCGTAAGATTAGTGAAGACCGCCACGCCGAACTGCATGCCGAGCACGCGCTGCTGATCCAGGCCGTG
>JANMVS010000584.1:0-2220 GCA_031392885.1 Verrucomicrobiota bacterium | reverse complement strand
CGCCACCATCACCGACGCCCCCGCCGAGCCGGTTGACTACGTGCTGTTCGGACATGGTCTAAATGTAGAGTCGTCGCTTGCCGACGGACCGAGTTCGGCCCGGACACCAGGTCCGGCCTTACAAGAGGAAGAGGCCGCCGTCACCCTCAGCCTCGCCAAGCGCCCCGGGGCCAACGCCGTGGATGTCGTCTCCGCCGTCCTTGCGCGGGTCGACGCCCTCAAGGGCACCCTCATCCCCGCCGACATCTCGGTCTCCGTCACGCGCAACTACGGCGCCACGGCTTCCGAGAAATCCAACGAGCTGCTCCTGCACATGGGGATCGCGGTCTTCGGCGTCGCGCTGCTCATCCTCCTCTTTCTCGGCTGGCGCGAGTCCATCGTCGTGCTGCTGGCCATCCCGGTCACCCTCGGCCTGACGCTGCTGGTTTTCTACCTCTACGGCTACACCCTGAACCGCATCACGCTCTTCGCGCTGATCTTCTCCATCGGCATCCTCGTGGACGACGCCATCGTCGTCGTGGAAAACATAGTCCGCCACATGGGCCTGCCCAGCTGCCGCCGCAAGCGCCTGCTGCAGATTGCCGTCGAAGCCGTCGACGAGGTCGGCAATCCGACCATCCTCGCCACCTGGGCCGTCATCGCCGCCGTCCTCCCGATGGCCTTCGTGAGCGGCCTCATGGGTCCCTACATGCGCCCGATCCCGATCGGCTCAAGCGCCGCCATGATCTTCTCGCTCCTGGTCGCCTTCGTGGTCACCCCGTGGGCCGCGCTGCAGATGCTCCGCGGCCACGCCCGGCACGACCCGAACGCCGCCAGTTTCGTCGATGCCCCGCTCTCCGAGGAGGAAGAGGCCGCCGATGAGACGATGCCTGACACGGCCTTCACGCGACTCTATCAGCGTTTTATGCGCCCGCTCCTGGAGCACCGCCGCTGGCGCTGGGCGTTTCTCGCCGTCGTCGCCGCCACCACCGTCGGGGCGATGGCTTTGGTCGGGATCGGCGCGGTCAAGGTGAAGATGCTGCCCTTCGACAACAAGTCGGAGTTCCAGGTGATCCTCAACATGCCCGAAGGCAGCACGCTGGAGCAAACCGCCCGCGTCGCCCGCGAAATGGCTGCGGCCATCCGCGGCGAGCCCGAGGTGCGCGACTACCAAGTCTACGCCGGCACCGCCTCGCCCTTCAATTTCAACGGCCTCGTCCGCCACTACTTCATGCGCCGCGGCAGCAACGTCGCCGACTTGCAGGTCAACCTCCTGCCCAAACACGCGCGCCGCGCCCAGAGCCACGACATCGCCAAGCGGGTCCGTCCGCGTCTCGCCGCCATTGCGGAGAAATTCGGCGCCGTCGTGGTCGTTGCCGAGGTGCCGCCCGGCCCGCCCGTGCTTTCAACCCTGGTCGCCGAGGTCTACGGCCCGAGCGAGGATGCGCGCCTCAAGCTCGCCGCCAAGGTCCGCGCCATCTACCGCGCGACGCCCGGCGTCGTCGACATCGACTGGTATGTCGAGGACCGGCAGCCCAAGACCGTCTTCCATATCGACAAGGAAAAAGCCGCCCTCCGTGGCATCACCGAGGCCGCCATCGCGCGCACCATCCAGCTCGCCGTGCAGGGTTACCCGGTGACCCTGCTGCACACGCCCGCCGCCCGGGAGGACGTGAACATCGTCCTCGAGGTTCCCCGCGCCCTCCGCGCCCGGCCCGACGATCTCCTGGCGCTCTCCGTCCGCTCCGAGATGAACCCGCAGGCGCCGCTCGTGCCGCTGCGCGAGCTGGTCACCGTTGAGCACACGCTGGGCGAGCGGAATATTTACCACAAGAACCTCCAAAACGTCATCTACGTCACCGCCGACGTCGCCGGGGTTGTCGAGAGTCCGGTTTACGCCATCTTCGACATGAACCGCGAACTCGCGAAGCTCGACGGTCGCGAATTCGGCGGTACGCAGCGCGAGGTGAAGATCTACAACGCCGCCATGCCGACCGACGACCACGAGCCCGCCATGAAGTGGGACGGGGAGTGGCAGGTCACCCTCGAGGTCTTCCGCGACCTGGGCCTGGCCTTCGCCGCGGTATGCATCCTCATCTACATGCTCATGGTCGGCTGGTTCAAAAACTACTCCACGCCGCTCATCGTCATGACGGTCATTCCGTTTTCCCTTGTCGGCATTTTGCCGGCGCACGCGGTGCTGGGCGCCTTCTTCACCGCCACCTCCATGATCGGCTTCAT
>JANMVS010000581.1:0-10382 GCA_031392885.1 Verrucomicrobiota bacterium | reverse complement strand
GACCGTCGACGGTGCCGAAGGGCTGGGCGGTGACGGTGGGGGCGGCGGATGATGAGGTCATAAAGGGAGCAAGGATGCCGGCCAGCGAGAGGACAACGGCGATTTTCAGCGGGGATTTCATGGTCGTGACGGGGAGGTTGGATTCAAGGCAGGTCAATTTTCAATGCGCGCTGCCGGGTTGGCCATAGTAGGCGCCGGGGCCGTGCTTGCGCTTAAAATGCTGGGCGAGCAGCTCGGGTTCGATCGCTTTCAGCTTCGGCTCCAACTGCAGCGACATCAGCGCCAGGTGGGCGCAGCACTCGGCGGCGACGGCCACCTCGACGGCTTTGGCGACGGTCGCGCCCCACGTGAACGGGGCGTGGCGGTTGACCAGCACGCCGGGGCAGTCGAGGGGATCGAGCTGCTTGAAGCGCTCAACGATGACGTTGCCGGTCTCCCACTCGTAGTCGCCGCCGGCGATTTCCTTGAGCGACATTTTCCGGGTGACGGGGATCTCGCCGTAAAAATAATCGGCGTGCGTCGTACCGAAGATCGGTACCGGCCGTCCGGCCTGGGCAAAGGCCGTCGCGTGCGAACTGTGCGTATGGACGATGCCGCCGATGGCCTGGAAGGCGAGGTAGAGCCGGCGATGCGTCGGCGTATCGGACGAGGGGTTGAGCTTTCCCTCGACCCGCTTGCCCGCGAGATCGACGAGCACCATGTCCTTGGGCTTGAGCAAAGCGTAGTCCACGCCGCTGGGCTTGATGGCGAAGATGCCCCGGGCGCGGTCGAGCGCACTGGCGTTGCCGAAGGTCAGGTTGATCAGCCCGTACTTGGGCAGGAGCAAATTGGCCTCGTAGGCCTCGCGTTTTAACTCGGTTAACATGGTGGGATGGTGCGGGGAAATCTTTCTCTTAATCGTTATCTTAATCTTTCTCTCAAGAGAACGAGTAAGATTAAGAGAACGATTAGTTCAAACCCGGAGGCCCTGGGCGAGGGCGTAGTAGAGATCGTTCTGCCGCAGCTCCTGCCTGAATTCGCGGAGTTTTGTTCCGGCGTCGATGACGACCAGTTCGATGCCGGCGATCTCGGCGAAGTCCTCCAGCATCTCGGTGGTGACCGCGTAGCTGTAACCGGTGTGGTGCGCCCCGCCGGCGTAGATCCACGCAGCGCAGGCCGTCTTGAAGTCCGGCTGGCATTCCCACACGGCGCGGGCGACGGGAAGCTTGGGGAGCTTCGGCGTTTTGACGGCGGTGACCTCGTTGACGATGAGGCGGAAGCGGCTGCCCAGGTCCACGAGCGAGGCGTTGAGGGCCGGGCCGGCGGGGGCGTCGAACACGAGGCGCACGGGGTCCTCCTTGCCGCCGATGCCAAGCGGGTGGATCTCAAGACTCGGCTTGGTCGCGGCGATCGACGGGCAGATCTCGAGCATGTGCGAACCGAGCACCTGATGGCCCTTGGGTGACAGATGATAGGTGTAATCCTCCATGAACGACGTGCCACCGGGCAGGCCGTCGCCCATGACCTTCATGGCGCGCAGCAGGGCGGCGGTTTTCCAGTCGCCCTCGGCGCCGAAGCCGTAGCCCTCGGCCATGAGCCGCTGGACGGCGAGGCCAGGCAGTTGGCGGAGACCGTGGAGATCCTCAAAGGTCGTGGTGAAACCCTTGAAGCCGCCTTCCTTTAGGAAAGCGCGCAGGCCGAGTTCGATGCGCGCGCCGTAACGGAGCGCATCGTGCCGGGCGCCGCCCAGGCGCAGTTCTTTCGCGACCGTGTAGGTGCCCTCGTATTCGGCGCAGAGCCGGTCGATGTGCTTGTCGTTGATGCCGGCTACGCTGATTTTCGCGACAAGGTCGCCGACCCCGTAGCCGTTCGTGGCGAAACCAAAGCGGATCTCGGCGGCGACCTTGTCGCCCTCGGTGACGGCGACCTGGCGCATGTTGTCGCCGAAGCGGGCGAACTTTGCGCCCTGCCAGTCGTGCCAGGCGCGGACGACCCGCGCCCAGGCGCCGAGGCGCTGCTGCACCTCGTCATCGCTCCAGTGGCCGACGACGACCTTGCGACCGAGGCGGAGGCGCGTGTGGATGAAGCCCGCCTCGCGGTCGCCATGGGCGGCCTGGTTGAGGTTCATGAAGTCCATGTCGATCGTCTCCCACGGCAGGTCGCGATTGAACTGGGTGTGGAGGTGGCAGAATGGTTTCTTCAACGCGGTGAGTCCGCGGATCCACATCTTCGAAGGCGAGAAGGTGTGCATCCACAGGATCAGGCCGGCGCACGTGGCGTCGGAGTTGGCGTCGAGGCACAGCTGCGTGATCTCGTCGGGCGTGGTGAGGAGCGCCTTGAAGACGATTTTGACCGGGAGGTGCTTTGACGCGCCGAGTGCAGTGGCGACCTCGCGGGCGTTGGCCGCGACCTGCTTGAGCGGGCCGGGGCCGTAGAGATGTTGCGAACCGCAGATGAACCAGATTTCGGCGGGGGAGAGTTTCATGGGAGGAAAGGGTATTTTGTAGGAGCCTGCTGGCAGGCGATTTGAAATATCCGGGGAGGCACGACGTTGATCGCCTGCAAGCAGGCTCCGACAAAGGGACGGGTCATTCGAGCGTGAGCACGACGACAGATTTGGGTGGTAGGTTTATCGTGAGCGTGCCGGCGGCGAGCGTGGCGCCGTCGAACGGGGCGGGCTTGACGACGTCGGGCGCGGCGAAGGTGTTGTGCGAATTGACGGCGGGCGCCGTGAGGATGCGGCCCGTGACCGACTTGGCCGTCACGCCCGCGAGCGCGGCGTTGATCGTGATGGCGGTGTTCGGGTTGGCGTTGGTCAGCGAGACATGGATCGTGCCGGCGGCATCGCGCGAGGCGGAGGCGCTGACGGCGGGGATCTTGCCTTCGCCCACCACGTAGTCGGGGGTGGTGAGCGCCAGCGCCAGCGAGGTCGCGCCCTGGTGCACCTTGAACATTTCGAAGACGTGGTACGTCGGCGTCACCAGCATTTTCTCCTTGTCGGTGAGGATCATCGCCTGGAGGACGTTCACCATCTGCGCGATGTTCGCCATCGTGACCCGGTCGGCGTGCGCCTGAAAGATGTGCAGGTTGATCGCGGCGAGGATGGCGTCGCGCAGCGTGTTTTGCTGGTAGAGGAAGCCGGGGTTGGTGCCGGGCTCAACATCGGTCCAGATGCCCCACTCGTCCACGACCAGGCCGACCTTTTTCTGCGGGTCATATTTGTCCATGATGGCGCCGTGCTTGGTGATGAGCTCCTCCATCTTGAGGGTGTTGCGCAGGGCGGCGAAATACTGGGCCTCGTCAAAATTCGTGGCGGAGCCCTTCTTCTGCCAATTGCCGGTGGGAATGGTGTAGTAGTGCAGCGCGAGGCCGTTCATCTGCCGGCCGGAGACGTTCTTCATCATCACCTCGGTCCAGTCATAGTTCGCGTCGTTCGGTCCGCACGCGATACGCTGGATGCGGTTGGCGTCGCCGGGGACGTAGTCTTTGACGAAGGTATTGTAGCGCTTGTAATTGTCCGCGTAGAACGCGGGCGTCATGGAGCCGCCGCAGCCCCAGCTCTCGTTGCCGATGGCGAGATAGGGCACTTTCCACGGCTGGTCGCGGCCGTGGGCGCGGCGCATGTTGGCCATGGGGGAGCTGGCGGGGGAGGTCATGTATTCGACCCACTCCATCGCCTCCTGCACGGTGCCGCTGCCGACGTTGAGGCAGACGTAGGGCTCGATGCCGAGCAGCTCGCAGAGGTCGAGGAACTCATGCGTACCGAAAGAGTTGTTCTCCACCACGCCACCCCAGTGGGAATTATACATGGAGGGGCGCGCGGCGCGCGGGCCGATGCCGTCCTTCCAGTGATATTCGTCCGCGAAACAGCCGCCCGGCCAGCGCAGCTGTGGGACGGCGAGGGTCTTGAGCGCGGCGAGCACGTCGTTGCGGTAGCCCTTGGTGTTGGGGATGGGGGAGCCGGGGCCGACCCAGATACCCTCGTAGATGCAATGGCCGAGGTGCTCGGCGAACTGGCCGTAGATGGCCTTGTTGATGACCGGGCCGGGTTTGGCGGCGTCGATCGCGAGCGAGGCGGTGGTCTCATTCGCGTGGCCCAGCAGGGCGGCAGCGAGCAAGGCGGAGAGCAGGCCCAGCGGGCGGAACAGAAGTGACATGACGGGGGTAGGCATAGGGAGCGGGGTTAATTTTTTAGCGCGAGCAGATCCTTCATGACGCGGGAGAGATCAGCGGACTTGTTGAGCCCGCCGAAGGAATCATGGACCTGCCGGTAGAGCGCGTAAAGCCGATGGTAGGTTTTCTGCGCGGCGGGCTTCGGCCGGTAGGCAACCTTCTGGAGCGAGGTCATCTTGCGCTGGGCGGTCGGGAAGTCCGGATGGGCCCCGGCGAGGACGGCGGCGGAGATGGCGGCGCCGAGCGCGCAGGCCTGACTGGAACCGGAGACCAGCATGGTGCAGCCGGTGACATCGGCGTAGATTTGCATGAGCAGCGGGTTTTTTTCCGCGATGCCGCCGGCGCAGACGACCCGCTCGATCGGCACGCCGTATTCGCGCATCCGCTCGATGATGGCGCGGGCGCCGAACGCCGTGGCCTCGATCAGGGCACGGTAGATCTCCGCCTGCGTGGTGTGCAGCGTGCAGCCGAGAATCAGGCCGGTGAGCAAGGGATCCACGAGGATGGTGCGGTTGCCGTTCTGCCAGTCGAGGGCGAGCAGGCCGCTCTGGCCGGGCTTTTGCTGCGTGACTTCTTTGGTGAGGCGGACGTGACGGGCGGCGTCGCCTTCGCACACGACCTCGACCCACCACTTGAAAATGTCGCCGACGGCGGACTGGCCGGCCTCGATGCCGTAGAAGCCGGGGAGGATCGCGCCGGGCACGATGCCGCAGATGCCGGGAATGTCGGGCACGGACTTGTTGGCTGAGACCACGCCGCAGTCGCAGGTGGAAGTGCCGATGACCTTGACCAAGGTGCCTTCAGCCACACCGCAGCCGATCGCGCCGTAGTGGACATCGAATTCGCCGATCGCGATCGGGATGCCGGCGGGCAGGCCGAGCTTCTTCGCCCATTCGGCGCAGAGTGCACCGGCGGGCTCGGTGGCGTCGTGGGCTTTGGGGTACAGCCGGTCGCGCAGGTCCGCGAGGGCCGGGTCGAGGAGCGCGAGGAATTTCTGGTCGGGCAGGCCGCCCCAGTCGGCAGAGTAGAGCGCCTTGTGGCCGGCGGCGCAGATGCCGCGCTTCACCTGCCGCGGGTCGGTGACGCCGGCGAGGACGGATGGCACCCAGTCGCAGAGTTCGACCCATGAGTAGGCGGCGGAGAAAACCGCCGGCGCCACGTTGCGGCAGTGCCAGAGTTTGGACCAGAACCACTCGGAGGAGTAGGTGTTGCCGCACTTGGCGATGAACTGCGGCCGATGTTGGGCGGCGAGCGCGGTGATCCGGGCGGCCTCGCGCCAGCTGGTGTGGTCCTTCCACAGCCAGCACTGCGCGTGGGGATTTTTTCGCCACTTCGGGTTCAGGGCGAGCGGGACGTTTTTCGCGTCAACCGGGATCGGGCTGGAGCCGGTCGTATCGACGCCGAGGCCGATGACCTTGGCGGGGGAAAAGCCGCGGGCTTGCTTTGCGGCCGCGAGGGCGCCTTTGACGCTTTTCTCCAGGCCGAAGAGATAGTCGCCGGGATGTTGACGCGCCAGGTGGTGGTCGCGCGGGTCGAGCAGCACACCTTCCCGGCCGCTGGGGTAGGGGATGACGCAGCTGCCGAGCTCCGCGCCGTCGGCGCAGCGCACCACGAGGGCGCGGACTGAGTTGGTGCCGTAATCAATGCCGAGGGTAAACATGAGGAGTGAAGTATTACCCGGCGAAGGGAGCCAGCACCGGAAGGTATTTGTGACCATAAAGCCGCAGGATGGCTGCGACCAGCCTGTTGAATCGCGCATTTACTTGACCGTTAGGTAAGAATCTGGAAACACCGGACACCCCCCGTACTTTCCATGCCCCGACCAACGCTTAAAGACATCGCCCGCGCCGTGGGCTTGTCGAAATACTCCGTCTCCCTGGCGTTGCGGGGCAACCCCCAGATCCCCGCAGTCACGCGCCGACGAATCCAAAAAGCCGCCGACAAGCTTGGGTACCAGCCGGACGCGGTCGTGGCGCACCTGATGGCGCAGCTCCGTTCCAGCCGCACGACTCGCTTGCAGGCCAAGCTCGCCCTGGTGAATGCGAACCGGGACCGGCAGGCCTTTCGCACCCACCCGACAATATCCACCTACGTGGAGGGCTGTGAGAGCCGGGCGGCGAAGCTCGGCTATGGTTTTGATCGCTTCTGGCTGCATGACCCCGCGCTCAATTCCACCAGTTGGTTGCGAATCCTCCGCGCCCGGGGGATCAAGGGTCTCGTGCTCGTGGGACTGATGGACACGAATCATCTGCCGGACGCATTGCGGCCGGTCTGGGAGCAATTCCCTTGTGTCGTCACCGGCGTGCGGACGAGCGCGCCGGCGTTGTCCTTCTGCAGTGTGGATCATCACAATCTGGTGTTGCTGGCCTTTGCGCAGGCGCTCGCGCTCGGCTATCGCCGCCCGGGACTCGTCATGGACAACGTGATCGATGCGTTGGTCGAGCGGCGGTTCTCGGCCGGGTTTCATACCGCGCAGCGTCTGATCCCCAAGGCGGTTCACGTGCCCATATTCTGCCTGGGGGCGGAGGCGGACGCGCAGCCGAAATTATTCCGTGCCTGGCTCGACCGGCACCGACCCGATGTGGTTTTCACCCTCTACAACAACGTCATTTCCTGGCTGAAGGTGGCTGGGCGGCGGATTCCCCAGGATATCGGGGTCATCCAGCTGGAGTGGCGCGCGACCCGCCCCGAGGTGGCGGGCATGAACCAGCACAATCACATGACGGGAGAGGCGGCGGTGGACATGGTCGTCAGTCAGATCCACAATAACGAAGCGGGGGTGCCGGAATTTCCGCGGGCAACGCTGATCGGCGCAACGTGGATGGATGGGGCGACGGTGCGACCGCGCATGGTGTCCCACCGCACGAGCCCACGTTCGTCAGGGCGGTGAGGCCCAGCAACTCCGTCGGCGGTCGGGGACCGCCGCTTGGAGTTTGAGGAGCGCACGGTGAGCGGCGTTGGGTGCAATCGGGGGGCGGGTGGCGGAAGCGCACCGGGCCGCGGAACCTTGACATTCGCGAATAATGTGACACGCTGTGACACATGAAGGTTATCACCATTCGGGAACTGCACGCGGCCACGGGCAAGTGGGTGCGGCGCGCGACCGCGCTCGGCGAGTTGCACGTTTCGGAGCGCGGGCGGGTGATTGCCAAACTTTTGCCCGCCGCGCCCGTCCCGGTGAAACCGTTTTTTGCCCGCCGCAAACTGACCCGGGCCTATCGGTCCTCCTCCCGGTTTTTGGTTGGGGGCACGGACGCCACGGCGGCAATCAGCGCTGAGCGCGACCAGGCGCTGCCATGATTTATTTTGATACCAGCTATCTGGTGCGGCTCTATTATTCGGACGCCGGCTGGCCGGCCGTGCGTCAACTGGCCGCGACGGACCATGTAGCGTGCGCGTGGCACGGCCAGGCGGAAATGCTCGCAGCATTCCATCGCAAGCTGCGCGAGGCCGCCATCCGCCCGACCCATTACACCGCACTCATGGGGCAATTCGCGGCCGACGATCGCGCAGGCGCGTTCCAGTGGCTGCCGCTGGCGCAGGAAACGCTGGCCCGCGTCGCTCGCGTCTATGCCTCGCTTCCGGCCGGAGTGTATTTGCGCGCGGCCGACGCGCTGCATCTCGCCGCGGCCGCTCAGCATGGTTTCACCGTCATCTATTCCCACGACAGTCATGTCCTGACAGCCGCAACGCATTTCGGACTGGAAGCCCGCAACGTGATTGGGGCGGTCTGAATCGCCCGTGGCCGGACGGTGGCTTGGCGGTGCGCCGGATGCCTTGCAAACCGCCAGCCCGGCGCGATTCACCACAAGAAACTGATTGGGCCTGCGGGGGCAGGAATTAACCGGCATCCATCACACCCAGAGGGGTGACGGATGCCGGTTGAGATGATGCGGCGCTCCTGCTGTGACCAGCTCGTCCCGGCACACGGGCTTCCCCGTCCCATCGAGGCCGATGGCGGTCAGTTTGCCTGCCTGCCAGGTGATATTCCGTCAGGTGCAACGGCGGATTTTAGGGTCGGGTCAGACCACACCCCACGCGACTCTATCTTCAATAAGTCGTTGTAAAATATTATTTTACCAACGTATTTCGCGACAATACCGAGCGGTCACCAGCCAGTCTGGCTGAATGCGGCGGAATTTTATCAGAATCGGTCTTGCCAATGGTGGGGGCGGTGTCTGTTTTTGGCCTTTCCTGTTCCTTCAACCTATAACCTAAATCGCAGTTACGATCGCAAGGCGGCCCAGCTGGCCGACCTGTGTCCCGTTACGACATAGATCCCATGAATATCACACCCAAAGACCTCCTCGATGCCGGCGTTCACCTCGGTCACCAGACCAAGCGTTGGAACCCGCGCTCCAAGCCCTATATTTTCGACCACCGCCAGGGCATCTCGATCATCGATCTCGAGAAGACCCATGCCAACCTCGAGAAGGCCTGCGCCTTCATCGAGCAGCTCGTCGCCGGCGGCGGTGATATCCTCCTCGTCGGCACCAAGCGCCAGGCGCAGGAACTCGTCAAGGAGGCCGCGGCCGCCACGAACATGCCCTACGTCACCAACCGCTGGATGGGCGGCACACTGACCAACTTCGAGACCATCAAGAAGTCCCTCACGAAATTTAAGAAGTACCAGACGATGGACGCCGCCGGTGAGCTGGCCAAGTTTTCCTCGAAGGAAGAGTCCGCCATTCGTCGCGAGATGGCCCGCATGACCCGCAATTTTGACGGCATCGCCAACATCACCGGTCTGCCCGGCGCGATGTTTGTCATCGACACCAGCTACGAGGAGATCGCCGTGGCCGAGGCCAAGCGCATGAACATTCCCTCGATCGGCCTGGTCGACACCAATTCCGACCCGACCCAGCTGACCTACCCGATCCCCGGCAACGACGACGCGACGAAGTCCGTCCGGATCATTGTTGAGGCCGTCGTCGAGGCGATCACCCAGGGCTTGGCCCATCGGGAGACTCGCCGTAACGCCCACGCGGACGCCAAGGCCGCCGCCAATGTGGCCGCCGCTGCCGCGACCGGCGACGAGATCGACCTCGATAAGGTCGTGATCCCGGCCAACCTCAAGGGTCTCATCGAGGAAGAGAAGCCCATCGTCCCGCCCCGCAAGCGCCCCAGCCGCGCCGGTGCCACCAAAGCCGCCGTCAGCACCGACGAAGTTTAAACTTAAACGTCCCTTACTATGTCCGTTGTTACAGCCAGCATGGTCGCGGAGCTCCGCGGCAAAACCGGCGCCGGCTTGCTTGATTGCAAGAAGGCCCTCGACGAGGCCCAGGGCGACCTGGATCAGGCCCAGACGATCCTGCGCAAGAAGCTCGGCAGCAAGATCGAGAAGCTGTCGAGTCGCGCCACGAAGGAAGGCCTGATCGAGTCCTACATCCACGTCGGGGGCAAGGTCGGCGTACTCGTGGAAGTCAACTGCGAGACAGATTTCGTCGCGAAAACCGACGATTTCAAGACGTTCTGCCGCGACCTCTGCCTGCAGATCGCCGCAGCGAATCCCACCTATGTGCGGCGCGACGAAGTGCCCGAGGCCGACCTGGCCAAGGAGCGCGACATCGCCGCCGCCCAGTTGGCGGGCAAGCCGGCGGCGGCGGTGCAAAAGATCGTGGAAGGCAAACTCGACAAGTATTACTCGCAGGTGTGTCTCCTCGACCAGCCGTTCGTGAAAAACCCGGAGAAGATGATCAAAGACATCCTCACCGAGAAGATCGCGAAGCTCGGCGAGAACATGCAGGTCCGCCGTTTCACCCGCTACCAGCTCGGCGCCTGAGCCGAGGGCCGGTCGGTGGTTCATTTTCAAGGCGCTCCCGCAACGGAGCGGCTTTTGTTTTTCGCGCACCGAGAGACATCCGCAGCCTTGGAGGAGGTCGGGCGGAGCGGCCCGCTCCGCCGCGGCGCACCGGGCCGGCGACGAGTGCGAAGCCTCGGCGGCAACGAGTGCAAAGCCTCGGCGGAGCGCCTTACCTGTCAGGCGCACGAAGGAGGATCGTCGCCCGGAGGGCCCGCTTCCCTGCGGGCCGAGGCTCGCAGGGACGCGAGCCCTCCAGTTTCTCCGTGCGAATCCGTCGGATCCGTGGTTAATTGCCCTTTCATGAAAGTCACCCGAGGTCAGATCATCGCCCGTGGCCTAACCAACGGTTGTCCCAACTGTGGCGGGCGCGCGCTGTTCAAACCGGGCACGCTCTTCGAATTGAACAAGGGCTGCCCGGATTGCGGGC
>JANMVS010000437.1:0-16982 GCA_031392885.1 Verrucomicrobiota bacterium | reverse complement strand
ACGGGCGCTCCAAAAACTGACATACTCGACTTCACAACGTCAGTTTAATGGGGACGGCACAATTCCTCGGGGCTTGCCCCGGGGGTGGTTCATTAGGCGAAACTCCATAGACTCGGTTCAGTAGCCCACCGCCAGATTCGTCCGGCGGGGATCGGCGTAGCCGGTGTAGCCGTCGCCGGGGTTCAACTCGATCGCGTTGATGCCGCCGAAAATCCGGCCGGTGCCGGCCGGCTCCGCCAGCTCCACTTTCCAGCCGAGACCGCGCAGCACCGTAACCTCGCCGGCGGGAAAAGAATTCTCCGCCTGGATGGATTCCTCGTCATCCCGCCGCCAGTTCCGGTCGAAATGGACGCGGGTGTCGCCAATGGCCTCGGCCAGCGGCCGGTCCAACGCCAGCCGGTCGAGCAACGCCAGCAGCAGCGCGGTCGGGATGCGCGCCGCCCCCGGAATGCCGATCGCAAAGACCGGCCGGCCGGCGCGGAAGACGATCGTCGGCGCGATCGTGCTGCGCGGACGCTTGCCGGGGGCGACGTAATTGATGCCGCCGGGTTCGGTGAAGTTGAAATTGCTCATCGAGTCGTTGAGCACCACGCCGGTGCCCGGCGGCACGACGCCCGCGCCGAAATGCAGGCTCTGCGACTGCGTGGCGCACACGATATTACCCGCCGCATCCGCCACGATGAAATGTGTCGTGGCGGCCATCGCACTCTCGGAAGCACCGCGGTCGTCCCGCCACGCCGCTTTCGTCGCGGGTGGCACTGCGGCCCGCGCCTTCGCGCGGATCGCGGCAATCGAATCCGGCGCGACCAGCTTTTCGAAATTGAACGCCGCCTCGGGCGCATCGCCGATGCCGCGCTGCACAAGAGGCTGCACCTCGCGCCAGACCCGGCCGATCCGGTCGAGATTCACCGCAGAACGCAGCGGACTGCCGGCAAACGACTCGTCCTCCAGCGCCTTCATGATGGTGAGGAACAGCGGAGCGCCATTGGACGGAGGCGGGCTGGCGAGCAGGTGGTAACCGCGGAAATCGATGCCGATGGGTTCAACCAACCGGGCCTCGTAGTGCGCCAGATCTTCGAGCGTCAGCACTCCCCCGCCCTTTTGCGCGGCCGCCACCATGGCCTCGGCGACCGGGCCGCGATAAAAACCGTCGCGTCCGTGTTGCGCCAGCAGCTCGAGCGTATGCGCGAGATCGGGGTTGGCCAGATGCGACCCCACTGCGGGCAGTTGGCCGCCGGGCAGATACAGCCGTGCAATCTCCGCGTCGCCGCGCCGCAGCTTTTTTTCCTGCTCGGCGAAGAAGTCGCGCGACTTGGGCAAAATCTCGAAACCCTCGCGGGCGAGCCGGATAGAGGGAGCCACATCATCGGCCCACTTCTGTCGGCCCCATTTTTGGTGTGCGGTCCAGAGGCCTGCGGCCAGGCCCGGCACACAGACGGACCCGTAGCCGACACTGTGGTCCTCCTCCGGCCGGCGCAGATACGCCGCCACCTCGAGCGAGCCCGCCGCATCCATGGCATCCAAGGCGAAGGTCCGGCCCGTGGCGGATTCATAATAGAGCAGCATGAGTTTGCCGCCGAGGCCGGAGCCGTAGGGCTCGGCCACGCCGAGGGCGAGTGAGACGGCTACCGCCGCGTCAATGGCGTTGCCACCCGCCCGGAGCACCTCGACGCCAATCGCCGCCGCCTGCGGATGGCCAGCGACCACCATGCCGTGCGGCGCCGTGACGGGCTCGACGCGCACGGGCACGGAAGCCCAGGCGATGAGGCCGGAGAATACAAGAATTGCGGAGGCGGTGATGACGCGGCGCATGGGGATTAGAGCGTGTTTCAAACCCTAGTTTGTCATTCTGAACGCAGTGAAGAATCCATCAGCCCAACCGCCAACGTCCATCCTGATAGATCCTTCGCGCAGCTCCGGATGACGAGCTCGAGAAATTGGGTGGGTGTTCACAGCGGCGTATAGCAGACCGTGTTCGACAGCATAATTGTAATGAACACAAGGCACATGGTCAGGGGGCCCAGATAGATCCGGCCGGTCAGCCGGAAGAAATAGCGGTTGAAATACGGCAGCACGAACATGATCGGCACCACGGCGAAGAGCAGGTTGATGTAGAGCCAGCCCTCGGTCCAATAGACGGTGCCGGTGATGGCGAAGTTCAGGTACTGCACGACCACGATGAGCAACAGGCCGAGGGAGTTGGCGAGCCCGGCGACCAGCAGGCTGCGCCACTCGGGCTGACCGGCCAGGCGCAGGGCGCCATTGACCCGGAGCGAATTGGACAGGAAGAAAACTAAAAAAGCCGGGGCATACATCAACAGCAGGACCAGAATCGCCGGCTGGAAGACGCGAACGCCGATAAAGACAAAGCGGTAGTCCACATGCAGGAAATAATAGATCGTGAAGAGCAACCCGAAGAAGGCGAACGCCAGCGTCAGGGCCAGCAGGCCGGTCCGTGCCAATTCGCGACTAGAGATCGCTGTGCCCCAAAGGGCGGGCCCGGCGCCATTGCTCCGGCCATGCGCACGATAGCCCAAATAAAAAAGCAGAAAGCCCACGAGGCCGTTGAACAGGGCCCAGAGCATGACGCCGTTGTTCATCCGCTGGGGAAAAAACCACGTCTGCTCCCGGCCGGACGCCGCCACGAACAGTTTTTGGGAAAGTTCAGTCAAGGGAATGTAGGAAATACAAGCCACCACGGCGCCGCTGACAATCAAACCCCAGAAATAGAGTCGGCCCCGACCCTGCGGCCGAGCCTGGGGCGGCGGGACCGGATGGACCAGCGCCTGGAAATACACCACGTTGGCCAGCAGGAGATGCGCGAGCGGCACCAAGGCGACGAAGGCGGCCACCAGCGAGGCCAAGGTGCACAGCTCCTTCCAGAACCAAACCTGCGAACGGCTGGGGATGTCGCTGGGGCGGCCAAAGACTTTCTCGAAATACTCGATCTGGTTCGCGGTCGCCTCGACGCTATAGGGTTGGAAGGGATGGATCGTTCTCTCGTTGTGGACCACCCGGAGATTGCGCGCCGCCCCGTCGCCATAGTAGCGATCGATTTCCACTTCCGCCACGGCTGAACCGGTGCGGCCGTCCGCGGTGTTGATGAGCCGCAGGGCCTCGGGCGCCCGGCGCATATCGCCGTTTTTCAATTCATTGCGGTAGGCCCCCTCATCGTAATAGGCGTAGCTCAGACCCACGTTCGAGCGCACGTGCTTCAACACTTTGGGGGTCAGGGAAAGCGCATAGCCGGAGACAAAGACCGAGTGAAGTTTGCTGGGCCGGCCCGACTGGGCGGCTTCCTGGCCAAAATAACTGGCCCCCTGCAGGACCGCATTGCCCCCCGCCGAATGGCCGGTCGCACCAATGCGGGTCTGGTCGATGTAGTCCAGATTGCCGGTATTGGCCGCATAATCCACCACGGCAAACAGACCATAGCCCTCCGTGGTCGCCGACTGCGGGTTGGTCGAGGAACTCGATCCGCCCTGCGCGTAAGGATCGATCGCGATCACCACGATCCCGCGCCGGGCCAGCTCAAGGGAGATATTGCCCAGGGCCTCCTTGGAACGCTGAAACCCCGGCACCACGACCACCAGCGGCGCCGGATGCTCGCTCGTCACCGCCCGGGGCCGATAGAGGTCCGCCACCACCCACTGCCCGTTCTGCGTCGGGATCTTGAGGTCCATGACCTGCACCCGGCCCCAGGAATTCTGGATCAGGGAGGCCAGCAGACTCGCGCCGATGACGAGCAGCACGCAGATCGCGAGCAGCCGCTGGCTGGCTTGGGTTACAGCCGGGGTCTGGGGGTTGAGCGTTGTGACGTCGGGCATGAGCGGGGGACAAGCAGATCGATGGGATGGGAGCATGGATCTGATTGTGGGCCGGGTGCCCTCACCCGGCGGCGCGCGGATCGCGGGGTGAGGGCACCCCGCCCACAATGGCAGCGATCCAAACTCAGGTCGCTCAGAGCTTTTTGGTCAGCTGGATCGACCACGACTGGCCGCGCGCCATCAGGTTGTAGATGGCGGGGTCGTAACCGCGCGAATCGCTTGAGAGCGGTGGCTTGGCGTCGAGCAGATTGACAACGCCGATCCGAACGGTCGTGTCGTTGGTCCACTTGTTTTTCGTGGTGAAACGATACGAGATATTGGTGTTGTAGCTGATCGAACTATTCACGTGGTAACGGTAGACCCTGCTGCCGTTGGTGACCACCGGGACAATGTAACCGGGGGCGCTGAGCGAATCATAGATGGACTGGGTCGTGGTCGCGCCACTGTCGCTGTAGTCCCCGATGTAGTAAGCCGACAAGCCGGCGCTCCAGGCCTTGTGCCGCCAGCTGATCGAGGCGCCACCGCGCCAGATGGGGGTCGCACCGCCGACCGTGAAGGAGTTGGTCCAGAGCAGATTGGTGCGCGCCGCGCCGGCGGCGTTATAGGCGTGGAAGTCGATGAGTTTGGTCCACGTCGTGTTAAACGTGAAGTTGCCCATCGCCGTGGCCGGAAACCGGTAGGTCAGGTCGAAATCCAGCCCGTTCACAAATTCCGAGGCCTTGTTGAAGTAGGTCGTGCGCAGGATGTCGATCGCGCCCACCACCGCCTTCTGGTTGCCCGGGGTGCGGGTGGCGTTGAAGGCGGCGAAGAAATCGCGATCGGTCTGCGTGACCGCCAGGCGCACCACGGAGCCATCGCCCTTATAGTCCGCCGTGCCCGAGCCCAAGTCGATGCTGGCGATGCTCTGGCCGGCCGCGAGCGCGGCTTGCGTGGCGACGTTGAGCGCCTGGTTGTCGTCCGTGATCGAGCCGGAGGGCGCGATCACGTTGTTCTGGGCAATCTCCCAGTAGTCGACGCCGAGGGAGAGACCCTTGACCATGGGCACGTCGATCACGATGCCGGCGGACTTGCCCTTGGCGACCTCGGGCGAGAGATTGGGATTGCCCTGGGCCACGTTGCGGCGGTTCGACGGACCGTCGGTCGACAGACCGGTGACCGCGCTGCGATAGGTGTCCGTGCTGCCGGTGACAGTGCGGATCAGCGTGCCGGTGAAGAGCTGGGCGAGGTTGGGCGCGTGGAAGCCCTCGTTATAGGAGCCGCGCACCATCATCCACGGCACGGGCCGCCAGTTGGCGCCGAACTTGGGTTTCGTCGTGTTGCCAAAATCGGAGTAACTCTCGTAGCGGGCGGAAGCGGAAAGCTCCAGCGAGTGGACCAACGGCAGCCGAAATTTGCCGCCGACGAGCGGCACGACCGTCTCGACATAGGCGGCCACCACATGGCGGGAACCGTGTGTGTCGGAGTTCGGCGAGAAGCCGAGAAAATCATTCGTGGCCAGGTCCAAACCGGAACCCGCCGGATTCAGGCCGGCGTAGGGCGGGCGAGTGTCTTGGTAACCCTCGTAACGCCACTCGCCGCCGACCGCCGCCCCGATCGTGTTGCCGCCCCAGATGGCGAGCAAGTCGCCCGAAGCGCGGACATCGCCGCTGCCGAGCTTGGTGACACCCTCGCGGAGGAATTTGGACCGGAAGGTCGACTGCACACTTGCGGAATTAACATAGTCGCCCGTGACAGCCAGCGTGCCGCCTTGGACCGCGAAGGTGCGGGTAAAGGGATTGAAGGCCAGCGTCGGGTCGGTCTGGTTGATGGCGTTTTTGATCAGGCTTTTCCGACTGGGACCTTCCTCGTCGTCTCCCACTTTGGCCTGGGAGTAGAGCACGGCACTTTCCCACGACCAGGTGTCGAACAGCTTGCCGCGCACGCCGGCGACCCCGCGGTAAACAGTGTCGGTGATCGTCGCGGTCCGGGACATCAGGTCGGTGAGCCGCTTGTTGGAAATCGAGACCGCGGAGGGCGTGCCGGTGAGCCGGGGCGTGCCGTCGGTGTTGGCCGCGCCGGTCGGGGACCAGAAACGCGTGCCGAACGGATTGAAGGGATTCGTCGCGGGCACGATGATGAAACCGTCCGTGCTTTGCGTGATCCCATCGGGCTCGCGAATCGTCAGGGAGTTGGCGCGGTAAAGGCTCAGGTCGGCAAACAGCGTCAGCCGGCGGTTGAGGTCGTATTCCCCGCTGGCAAAAATATTGGCCCGTCGGGACTGGGGCTGGATCACGCGATAGTCGTTGTTATTCCAATAGTAGGTCCGTGTGACCCCGGCGCGACTGGGGGTGGCGGTGAGAAACGACACGCCGCCCGTGTCGTTGGGGGCGAGGAAGAAAGCCCCCGACGTGGCGGCCAGCGTCGACGGCACGCCGGCCGGACGCGCGCCGGTGAAGCCGGTGACGGTGCCGAACGCATCCGTGGCGGTAACCGTGCCCAGCAGGTAGTTGCCGTATTGGGTCGTGGCCGAGCGCAGGTTGAAGGAGGTGTTGGTCGAAACGTTCCACGGCGCCGGGGCGCGGTAACTGTTGTCGGCCTCCGCGGAAAATTCCCGGTCGCGGGCAAACATCGCCTGCCGCTTGTAATAGTCGGCGGTGATCATGGCCCGGCCCTTGCCGCCGGCGAATTCCATCCCGTGGGTGAGCGTAGCCCGGTATTCCTGGCCGTCATGGTAATTGGTCTCGCCAAACCGCACCTGCAGTTCCGTGCCGCGGAAATTCCGGCGGGTGAGATAATTCACCACGCCGGCGACGGCATCGGTGCCGTAAATGGAGGAGGCGCCGTCGCGCAGCACATCGATGTGGTCAAGGCCGCGGTTCGGCAGCTGGTTGACGTTGGTCGAGAGCGTCGGCACGCCGGCCTCCGCCTGGCTGATGGGATGCGGCGCGAGCCGGCGGCCGTTCAGCAGCACCAGCGTGTTGCTCGAGGGAATGCCGCGCAGCGAGATGGTGGCGTTGTCACCGCGTGCGGTGGCGCCAAGGGTCGCGGTCTCATTGCCCGGCAAACCGGTGACCTGCGGCAGGGAGGAGAGCAGATCCGAGGCCTGGGCGGCGTCGCGCAGATCCATCGCCGCCTGGTCGATCTTGGTGACCGGCAGGGTCTTTTCCGAGTCGAGGCGCTTGATGTTCGAGCCGGTGACCGTGAAAGTCGTCAGCACGACCGTCTCTTCTTTCCTGTCCTGGGCGTCAGGGGCCGGGGCCGCCGGGCTGAGCTGGGCGCGGGCGAGGGAAAAACCCGCGGCGAAAACAACCAGGGCGAGCGCGGCTATTTCATACTTTGCCCTCCAGCGAAGCCCCAGAATGTTCAGAGATTCGTCCGGCCGTGGGAGGCGCCATGGCATCCGGGCTGATGACAAAACCGCCAGGCGGTTTTGTTTTTTAGCCCGCATTGCCTGCCCGCTTTCGATGACACGCTGTCCATCCGTAGTTGGACGAACATAAAAGTCGCTGGGAGGGTGAAAGATGCGGGCTAGCGCGCTCGTCCGGAGGTGAGGATGGGATGGATTGTTCATAGGGATCAGGGTTTGGTGGATAAAGGGTTGCCGGATAACTGCAGGTGTTGCACGGCAAAAGGCGCCATGCCCTGGTTGGAATGCTCGACTCCCGGCACGGTGGCCAAGGTCCAGTTAAAGGAAGCGCTGGACGAACTGCGCCCCGGCCGAATGCCCATAAATCATGTAATCGTTGCGGCGGCGGCCCAGTTTCTGTCGAATGGTGTCGAAGAGCGGCTCGATCATGCTGTAGGACCACTGCTCGCGCGGCAACGGCCGCCCGGCGGCAGCGAAGAGATGGCCGGAATTAAAGTGCCAGCCAACCTGGTTTCCCCTCTACGTTCTTCGCGCCCTCCGTGTTTCAACTGAGTTTTCCGGGTTAATGTTGGCGGGGCGCCCTCACCCCGTATCCAAGCGCCCGCCTCGTAACAATTGGCGGGTCCGTCTCCCCGACGGACCGCGGCCCGTCGGGAGACGGGCCCGCCAGCGGATCAAATCGATAAGGCCATCATGCGAACCGTAGCCCCGCGCTTGCCAGATGAAGCCTACTCCAACGCCGGTTCAATGTGCACCGTCACATCGCTGATGCCATGGCTGGCGGAAGCGATGAGGGTGTCCTTCACCGCGTGGGCGATGGCATGGCCGTCACGCACGGACAGGTTGCCGTCCACCCGCACCTGGATGTCCACGAGATGACTCAGTCCGCTCTTGCGCATGCGCACCTTGTCGAGGGCCCGCACCCCGGGCACGGCGAGGGCGAGCTTCCGCACCTCGTTTTCAAAATTCTGCGGCGCCGCCGCGTCCATCACATCGCCGAGAGCCTTGGTGAACATCCCAAAGCCATTGAACGCAATGAGCACACAGCCGAACAGCGCCGCCCAGTCGTCGGCCGTCTCCCAGCCCTTGCCGCCCCACAGCGCGATGCTGATGCCGACAAAGGCCGCGCCCGAGGTGATGGCATCGGACCAATGATGCATCGCCTCGATGCCGAGCGCCGTGCTGCCCACCTCCTCGCCGGCCAGACCCATCCGGCGCGAGAACCAGGTTTTCGCCACGATGACGCCGGCCAGCACCAGGAGCGTCCACCACGCCGGCCCCTGATGCGGGGTGACGATCTCGCGGACCGCGTGCATCGCCACCCAGCCGGCCATGGCGAAAATAAACAGCGCCACGGCGAGTCCCGCCAGCGGTTCGGCCTTGCCGTGACCGTAGGGATGATTGGCGTCCGGTGGCTGCGCGGCCACGCGGAAACCCGCCCACACGAGCGTTGACGACAGGATGTCGAGCATCGACTCCGCCGCGTCCGCAATGAGCGCATAGGTGTGGCCAAAAATTCCGCCGGCCAGTTTCACCGCAGCCAGCAGGGCGTTCAAGGCGATGCCGCGCAGCACGAGCCGCGCACTGTCGTTGGCGCGCTGGGTCAGGGTGGAATGCGTGTCGCGGAAATTCATTTTACGCCAAAGGTGCAGGCGGCCCAGAAACTTTCCCAGTCGGCGGCAACATCCCCGGCGGGGGCGCGGCGCAGGTGCCCGCGCCCTTCCTCCTCCAGATATTCGGCAAACTTGTCCGGTGGGAGGGTGATGAGCGCGGATGCCCGCTCCAACTCCAGCACTTGCAGGCCGGGCGCCGCGAACAGCCGGCTGGGCTCGAACCAATAATCGTGGGCCGACAACCGGAGCGTGGTGGCGATGATGGTCACCGCATAAAATGCCAGCTGGCGCAAAATCATCGGATAACGCTGGACGCCCCCACCGGCACACTCAAGCCCGCACCCTCCACGCCGGTGTTGACCCCCGCCCCCGGCGGCAGCACTCTGCCGGTTGCCGCCCATGTCAGACACCGCCACCCCGGTCGCCGCCGACCCCGTCAAGCAGTTCTCGGTTTTCATCCCGAACCGCGTCGGCCAGCTGTACGACCTGACCGCCCTGCTGGCGAAACACAACGTGCACGTCATGGCCATGACGACGCTGGACACGACGGATTGCGCCATCGACCGGCTGATCGTCGACGACCCCGACCGCGCCCGCGAGCTGATGGCCGCCAACAATTTCGCCTTCACCGAATGTGATGTGCTGGCCGTGGAAATTTCCGACGAATCCCAGCTCAAGGGCGTGCTGAAAGCGCTGCTCACCGTCGAGGTCAACATTCACTACCTCTATGCCTTTTTGATGCGGCCCGAGGGCAAGTCCGCGCTGGCCCTGAATGTCGATGACACTGATATCGCCACCAGTGCGCTCAACAGTCGCGGCTTCAAGGTGCTCACGCAGCGCGATATCTCGCGGTAGGGCCGACGGCTTCTTTCCGAGTGCGCTTTTGTTTGCCCTCGGCGGGCGGCTCCGGTGTCCTGCTTCTTATATGAAGAAGCTAATGTTGTTACCCCTGCTGGCGGCCGTGTCGGTCAGCGTCGCCCTTGCCCAGTCGATCAGCGAAGCCCAGCTCAAGGGTCTCAAGGCCCGCGCCCTCGGCCCGGCCATCATGGGTGGTCGCATCTCCGACATCGCCCTCGACCCGCGCAACCCGTCGGTTTTCTACGTTGGCTTCGCGACCAGTGGTCTGTGGAAAAGCACCAACAACGGCGTGACCCTGGCGCCGATCTTCGACGACCAGCCCGCCCAGTCCATCGGGGCGGTGGCCATCGCGCCGTCGAACAGCGATCTCGTCTGGGCCGGCACCGGCGAAGGCAATGACCGCAACTCCTCCGGCTGGGGCGTGGGCCTCTTCAAATCGACCGACGGCGGCGGCAAATGGCAGTTCGCCGGCCTCAAGGATTCCCGCACGATCCGGCGGCTCGTCATTCATCCGACCAATCCGGACATCGTCTTCGCCGCGGCGGGCGGCTCGCTCTGGGCCGACGGCGGCGAGCGCGGCCTCTACCGCACCACCGACGGCGGCAAATCCTGGAAGCTCGTCCTCGGTGCGGCGGCCCCGCATGACGCGATCACCGGCTGCTCCGATGTGGTGATGGATCCGGCCAATCCCGAAGTGCTGTACGCCACCCTCTATGCCCGGCAACGCAAGCCCTGGGCCTTTCTCTACGGGATTAACGCCACCAAGGACGCCGCCGATGTCGGCGGCATCTTCAAGTCGATCGACGGCGGCACCACCTGGACCAAGCTCACCAACAATCTCCCCGGTCAGCTCGGCCGCATCGGCCTCGCCGTCTCGCGCAGCAAACCCGGCACCGTCATGGCCATCGTCCAAAGCGACGAGGGCGGCACGAGTGATATTGACCAGAACCACAGCCGGCGCGGCGGAGTGTTCCGCTCCGAGGATGCCGGCGCCACTTGGACCCGTATCAATACCTTCAATCCCCGCCCTTTTTATTTCAGCCGCATCGAGATCGATCCCGCCAACGATCAGCGCGTCTACGTCATCGCGTGGCACGTTTATGTCTCCGATGACGCCGGCAAAACTTTCCGCGAGGATCGTTCGGGCAACGTCCATGCTGACGTCCATGCCCTGGCGATCCAAGTGGGCAGCGTCCCGCCGCCGCCCGCGAAAAAGCCCGACGACCAGGACGCCAAACCGACCCCGCCCATCTCCGCCCGCCTCCTGATCGGGACCGATGGCGGTCTTTATCAGAGCTTCGATGCCGCGGAGAACTGGCAATTTCTGAACTCCGTGCCCTCCGGCCAATATTACCGCATCGCCCTGGATAACAGCACGCCCTACCGGATCGCGGGCGGTCTGCAGGACAACACCAACTGGGTCGGGCCCTCGCGGACTTTCACCAAGGAGGGCATCCGCAACTCCGACTGGACCATGATCGGCGGCGGCGACGGTTTCTACGCCGTGTTTGATCCCGAGGACAAGGACGTCATCTTCGCGGAGTCGCAGGGCGGCACCGTCCACCGGTTCAACGGGCGCACGGGTGAAATGCGCAACTTCCAGCCCAAGCCCACCGAGGGCTCCAAGGGTTTCCGTTTCCAATGGTGCGCCCCGCTCATCGGCAGCGCCCACACCAAGGACGTGATCTACCTCGGCGGCAATCGCGTCTTCAAGCTCACCAACCATGGCGAGACTTTCGACATCATCAGCCCCGACCTGACCCACAACGACCGCGACAAGACGGCCACCGTTGGCAGCACCGCCGAGAACTACGCGATCGTCTACGCGCTCGCCGAGTCGCCGGTGAAAGCCGGCCGGCTTTACGCCGGCACCGACGACGGCCGCCTCTGGCTCACTTCCGACGAGGGCAAGCAGTGGAGCGAACTCACCGACAAAATCCCGGCCGAAGCGCGCGGCAAGTGGGTCGCCCGGATTGAACCAAGCCGCTTCGACGCCGACTCCGGTTACGTGGTCTTCACCGCCTATCGCGCCGGCGATGACACGCCTTATGTCTATAAATTCACCAAGCTCGGTGCCGAGTGGTCGCGGATCACGGGCGACCTGCCCGCCGCCAACCCCGCCATCGTGCTCCGAGAGGACCCGGTAAATCCAAACCTCCTCTACCTCGGCACCGAATTCGGCCTCTACACTTCACTCAACGCCGGCAAGAACTGGGTCAAGTTCGGCGGCCTGCCCCCGGCGCGGGTCGACGATATCCAGATCCACCCGCGTGAGGGCGACGTGGTCGTCGCCACCCATGGCCGCTCGCTGTACGTGTTCGATGACAGCCGTGCCCTGCGCGAGTTCACGCCCGAAGTCGCGGCGAAGGACGCGCATCTGTTCAGCATCCGCCCGGCCCACGCCCGGCTGCTGCTGCCCGGTTGGGTGGGCTCCGGCGGCACCGGCTACTTCGAAGGCAAGAATCCGCCCGAGGGTGCGCTCCTCACCGTCTGGGTGAAGGAATTTACCGGGGAAAAATTCAAGGTTATCATCGCCGATGCCTCGGGCCGCGAGGTCGCCAAGTACGAGCAGCCCGCCGTGCCCGGCTTCAACCGGCTCAACTGGGATCTGCGGCTGCAGAAGGAATATCGCTTTGAATACATGGGTGACGAGACCGACCGCTTTGTCCCGCCCGGCGAATACACCGCCACGCTCAGTCTCAAGGACGTGAAGGTGAAGCAGACCTTCAAGGTCACGGTCGAAGCAGGCCTGCGCTCCTTCGGCACTTATCGGAACTGAGCGTTCAGCGATTCGCCCTCCCGCGGCCTGCCGGACATCCGTCAGGCCTTTTTTATGGTGGGCCAGCGGAGCCCCTCAGCGGCCACGCTGCGCCGCCGGTTCGACCCGGGGGTGGTCGTCGCCGTCGTCGGAACCTTCCCCGAATTCAAAGCCAAAAAAGAGCAGCACCTGCCATTTGGCGGCCGCCGCGCTGGCGCCCCACAGGGGCACCAGATCAAAATGAAGGCGATCGCTGGGCCGCCACTGCACGCTCGGACCGATCGACCAGCGCCGCTCCGGCTGCCCGCGGGTGTCGCGATCCGACTCTTCCCCGTATTTCGTTTCGATGCCCACATTCAGCTTCTCGTTGATCAGGCTGTAGCTGATCGCCGCACTGACGGAGCGCTCGCGGAAACGGTCCCCGCCGACCTGTTGCTCGTAGAAAAACTCGCCCCCCAGTGCCAGCGGGTTGATAACTCCGCGCCCAGGAGCAATTGCAATTCCGCGGCGTCGGCCGCGGCCGCATTGGCCTTCCAGGAGATGGAGACCGTCGGATTGAGCGGGATTTTATCCCAGTCGGCCAAAGCGTAGCGCAGTTCCACCGCTGTGCTGTCCCGATGCCAGGCTCCCGCCCCCACCTCGCCCTCCCGGTAGTCCTGGAAGGTGTTTTCCAAATCAATTTGGAAGCGATGCGGCAGACCCACTTCGATCTCCTGACGAAACAGCTGGGTCCGGGGGCCCTCGGCGGGTCGGGCAAAAATGGTCCCCAGTTCCACCTCGACCTGCCCCTCGGGCTGGACGTAGACCCGCGTGGTGGCAAAGCGGCGCCGCGCCGTCCACTCCGGCTGCGAGTAACTGCCCAGCACCTTGTTTTCACCGGGCACCTGCTGACCGGTGACCAGCACGGGGGCTAAACGAGTGGGGCCTCGGGCGGGGTGGATTGCGCCGCGACACTGACCGCCCCGGTCAGGCCGCATAGCACCAGACCAAGCCGACTGAAGGAGACCCGCTTCGCGTGGGATAAAGGCATCTGGGAGTTGAGTGAAAAAACAGGGACCGGAACCTGAACAGCCGGCGTGGCTGGTTTTGTCCGGCGATCGGGGAGATACCGCCCGAAGCTTGGGCCCGGAGCGTTGGTCATCAGCCCTTGACTCCTGCCATCCGGTCTCCTTCCAGCAAATAGACGCCGGTCAGGTAGCCATTCTCGTACATCTCGCCGACGCGGAGTTTGCCGTCGAAGGTGATCGGGATGTCCATCAAGGGCTTGACCCCGGTGCCGGTCATCTTGACGACGACCCACTCGTTGATCTTCGGCATGACGCCGTAGCAACACATCATCGGGTCTTTCACCAACAGGAATTCCTTCACGAGCCCGCCCTCCATCTTGGTCGGCAGCATGTAACCGGTTACGGCAACTTTCTGCTGGTCGAGCGCCTTGATCTGGGCGGGAATCTGATCCGCGCCCGACGGCGGTTTGGCGTTGGGATCGGTATTGTCCATCTCCGGCGGCGTAAAAGTGTACGACGCCAACCGGTCAAAGCCGACCACCTCATAGTCCGCCTTGGCCGCGTCCGCCGCGCGCAGCGTCAGTGCGCTGGCGCCCAGCAGCAGAACGGAAAGAGAGAGGGAAAACTTCATGTTCGCACCGTAGCCATGTGATTGACCGCGTCAAAGGATTTGGTGGGCCGAGCGAGGGAGGGCCCGCGTCCCGGCGGGCCGTTCCGGGGTTTTACATGCGAGCCGTGCGCCAAGGCGCGCAGGGACGCGCGCCCTCCGGTTACGACACCGGCGACGCCCGGCCTTGATGGATTTCATCCATCAGGAAACGGGCGACGCCAACCGTGACGGCCCGGCCGTCACGACACTGGCGCGATCGTCTCCGCCACCGGCACCCGGTAAGCTTTGATCGCGGGCACCAGCCCGCCGAGGACGCAAAGGCCGACGAACGCCGCCGGGCCCCACCAGAAAACCGGATTCCATTGCAGCGGCTCAAGCACGACCCCCGTCTGCGCCTGGATGATCGCGGCCACGAACAGGGCGAGACCGGCGAAAACCGCAAACCCCGCGGCCGTGCCGAGCAGGCCGATCACGGCCGCCTCGCCCACCACCGCTCCAAACACCGTACGACGCCGGGCGCCGAGCGCGCGCAAGATGGCGATGTCGCGCGCCCGGGCGCTCATCGAATTATAAATGCTCACCAGCACCGAGCCCGACGCCACCACCGCCACCAGCCAGGCCACGAGAGTCAGCACCTGGTCGAACCACGCGAGTTTGTTGAACAACCCCGCCACGATGGCGCCGATCGGATAGGCGAAGGTCAGCCGGCCGCCCGGTTGGTTGACGAAATTGCTGGCCATCAGCCCGGCCGTGGGCGCGCGCAGCTGGATCAGCACCGCGCTGATTTCGGTCGCGGCGAGGGGATTGTGGCCGCTCATCGTCTGCAGCCCCTCAAGCGGAATCCAGATGACACGGTCCACGGGCGTGTTGGTCGGCTCGAGGAGGCCGACCACGGTGTAATTTTCCTCGTGGTCGTGCTCGGCTTTTTCGCTGACGCCGTGCTGCGGATGGAAGGTGGCGCCCAGCTTCCAGCCGAGCCGCCGCGCGGCGTAACTGCCCACGACCGCCTCGGCCTGGCCGAGTTTGAAATTCCGGCCCCCCGGGGCCAGCGCGTACCGCCGGCCCGGCGCGTACTCGACGTCGGTAAACAATTTTCCGACCGTGCCGACCACGCGCCAGCCCTGGTAGCTGTCGCCGACCGCGATGGGAATGGCCAGCTTGATCGCGCCCCCGATCAGCGGATTCCGGCGGAACGCCTCGTAGTCCGCCGCGGTGATGTTGCCCGGCGAGGACTCCAGGTGAAAAATGGCGTTGAGCACCAGCTGAAGCTTGGATCCGCGCGCGCCGAGCACGGCGTCGAAGCCGGAATTGGTCGCGGCGAACACCGCCGACGACTGCGTCTTGACCACCCAGACGGTCAGCAGCAGCCCGCTGGCGAGGGCGATGCTGCCGGCGGTCACCAGCGTCGAAAGCAGGTGCTGCCGGAGCGAGCGGTAGATGAGGTTGAAGATCATGATTGATTTACACGAAGGAAGCAAAGGGCGCCAAGTCAGACACCCAATAAACACCCTCCTGGCTTTGCTGTCTTCGCGATCTTTGTGTGAAAATTCATTGTGCCAGCGCCCGGTTCATCGTCATGAAATCCTGCATATTTTCGAATGCCGCCAAAACCCTTTCATCGTGGCTCACGAGCAGCAGCGCGGCGCCGGATTCGTGGCACACCTC
Organism: Verrucomicrobiota bacterium; assembly: GCA_031392885.1. Lineage (GTDB taxonomy): Bacteria > Verrucomicrobiota > Verrucomicrobiia > Opitutales > Opitutaceae > Lacunisphaera. The sequence goes on along the minus strand of JANMVS010000437.1, from coordinate 1,298 downwards.
GCGAATGAGATGGAGTGCCTCGCGCGCATTCCGGCGGTCGAGGTTGCCCGTGGGCTCATCGGCCAGCACGAGCTTCGGCTGGTTGGCGAGCGCCCGGGCCACCGCGACCCGTTGTTGCTGGCCGCTGGAAAGCTGGCGCGGATAATGATCGAGTTTGTCGCCGAGTCCGACGCGCTGCAGCAATCCCACCGCCCGGGCGCGATCCACACCCCGCCCGAACGCCATGCCAAGCTCCACATTTTCCAAGGTGGTGTGGCCCTGCAGCAGATTGAAGGTCTGAAATATATACCCGATGGTCTCGGCACGGAGCCGGTCGCGCCCAGCCTCGCCGAGCTTCGTCAACTCGCGACCCTCAAGCAAGATGGAGCCACTATCCGGCGTGAGGATGCCGGCGATGAGGTTGAGGAAGGTCGTCTTGCCCGAGCCGCTCTCGCCCCGCAGCGCCAGCTGCTCGCCGGCCTCCAGGGAAAACGCGGCGAGCTCCACCACCCGGTGGACCCGGCTGGCCGCGGTCCCGCCCTGGCCGCTAGTGCCGCCGCCCGGCCAAGCGTAGGCCTTGAGGAGGTTGGTGATTTCGAGCAGGGGCATAAAGGGCGATTAACGCTCTTTGCAGGGAAAATTAATCTGCCTAACACGTCAATGGTCCCACCCGACGACCGGCGGAATAAACTGGCATCACCTCCGGGCGTTTGGCAGGTTCCGCGGCTTAAAAACCAACCACCCCGATATGCTCAAACCCAATGCTTGGAAACGAATGGGAGCGCTGTTTCTGGCGCTAGCCGCACTAGCCACCCCCGCCTTCGCCGGCGAAGCTGATATCAAGATCCCCGATCTCACGCACGTCCACTTCGACGGCCTGGGCGGCATCAGCGGCATCGCGCTGATGTATCTCAGCATCGCGATCTGCGCGCTGGGCGCCGCGTTCGGCCTCATCCAATACACGCAGACCAAGGCGCTCCAGGTCCATTCCTCGATGGCCAGTGTTTCCCACATGATCTGGGAAACCTGCAAAACCTACCTGTTCACGCAGGGCAAGTTCCTCGCCATCCTCTGGGTGCTCATCGGCGCCTGCATGGTCTACTACTTCGGCGTGCTCTCGCACAATTCCGCCGCCCATGTCGTCGTCATTCTCCTCGCCTCCGTCCTCGGCATCCTCGGCTCCTACGGCGTCGCCTGGTTCGGCATCCGCATCAACACCGTCGCCAACTCCCGCACGGCCTTCTCCGCCCTCAAGGGCAACCCGCTCAACACGCTCTTCATCCCCCTGCGCTCCGGTATGAGCGTCGGCCTGCTGCTGG
>JANMVS010000400.1:0-5494 GCA_031392885.1 Verrucomicrobiota bacterium | reverse complement strand
GCCAGCTTGGTGCCGCTGCTGATCGTGCTGACCGGCCTGTTCATTGTCGTGGTTGCGGTCAATATTTACATGTTCCGCAGTGCGTCCGCCGAACTGACCGAGTCGCTTACCACCATCGCGGCGCACGATGCCGCCAAAGCCAGCGCCAAACCCTGAGCCGTCGCCATGATCAACCAATTTAAGCAGTCTCCGAAAACCATGCAAATGCTCGTGGCCGCCCTCGGCGGCCTCGGCCTCTTGGGCCTCACGGCCCTGATCGACCGGCGGGCCTTCGTCATCGCCGCCGTCGGCATCGGGGTGATTGTCGCCTTGATCTATTTCTGGCAATTGTACCTGAGCTGGCAGGGGCGCCAGCGCACCAAGGCCATGAGCGGCCAGCTCTCCGCCCACACCTCGGGCCGGCCCAGTTCGATCAATGATCCGGCGCACCTGGCGACCCTCGACCGCCTGCGCGAGAATTTCTCGCGGGGCATCGACAAGTTTCACGCCGTGGGCAAGGACCTTTACTCCCTGCCCTGGTACATCGTATGCGGCGAACCCGGCTCCGGCAAGACCGAGGCCGTGCGGCGCTGCAAGGTCGGCTTCCCCCCGGGCCTGCAGGACGAGATGCAGGGGGCCGGCGGCACGATCAACATGCACTGGTGGTTCACCAACTACGCGGTGCTCATCGACACCGCCGGCAAGCTCCTCTTCCAGGAGACGCCGCCCGGGACGACCACCGAGTGGACGGAGTTTCTCAATCTCCTGCGCACCTCGCGCCCGCATTGCCCGATTAACGGCCTGCTGCTGGTGATCCCGTCGGAAAGCCTGATCAAGGATACGTTCGAGGAAATCGAAAGCAAGGCGGGCAAGATCGCCCGCCAGCTCAACACGATCCAACGCACCCTCGACGTCCGTTTCCCGGTCTTCGTCCTGATCACCAAGTGCGACAAGATCGTCGGCTTCCGTGAGTTTTTTGCGGGCGTCAAGGATCCGCAATTGCAGGATCAGATGACGGGTTGGTCCAATCCCGCGCCGCTCGACACGCCGTTCCAGCTGGAGGCGGTGAACCAGCATCTGGCCGAAGTCGTGACGCGCATCGGCCGCCGCCGGCTGGGCATGCTCAAGGATCCGGTGCCGACGGACGCCGGCAAGCGCCGGCTGGATGAGGTCGATTCGCTCTTCGCGCTTTCGGCCAGCATCGGCGCGCTCGCGCCCCGGCTGCGCAAATACCTCGAGACGATCTTCGGCCCCGGAGGCCAATCCACCAAGCCGCTCTTCCTCCGCGGCATCTATTTTACCTCGGCGTTGACCGAGGGCAAGGAACTCGACACCGAACTGGCCGCCGCCCTGGGCTTGTCGGAGGATCAACTGCCCGCCAGCAAGGCGTGGGAACGGGAACGGTCCTATTTCCTCAAGGACCTTTTCCTCCACAAGGTTTTCAAGGAAAAAGGCCTCGTCACCCGGGCGACCAACACCGATCAGCTGATCAAGACCCGCCAGCGCATCATCGGCAGCATTGTGGTTGTCGGGCTGCTGGCGGTCCTGGGAGTCAGCATCTTTGGCTATATGTCGCTCAAGTCCAGTGTGGGCAGCGAGCTCGTCTTCTGGCGCGCCGGGGCGCGGGCCGAAAACTGGTCGGGCAGCCGCTGGAAACCGATTGTCAACGGCCGGCTAGAATACACGGGCAATGACATCGTGCAGTTGGATGACAAGCGCGAGTGGCCCATCGTGCAGTTTCACGAGAAACTGCAGCTGCGGGTCAACACCGACCTGCAGATTCCGTGGGTCTACAAGCCGATTGAATCCCTGGCCCTGCAGGCGAATGCCAACCGGCGGCAGGCCCAGCGCATCCTCTATGAGGCGAGTGTGATTGCCCCGCTCGTGCAGGCCAACCGCGACCGCCTGGTCAACGCGACTGGCTGGAGCGCGGCCGATTCGGAACGGCTCGCGGCCCTGATTCGACTGGAAGGAGCGATTTATCTCAAGGACCAGCCCGGGTATGAATCCGACTATACGGCCGAGGAGTTTTTCAATCCGCTGCTCAAGCCCGCCATGGCGGGGGTGCCGGCGGGCAGCGCCGACCTCACCACGCTGATGCAAATCTATGAGTGGACTTATCAGCGGGGCGGGGCCGGCACGGGCCAGTGGCCGCCGCTCTGGTTGTCCCGGGGCAAGAGCCTGCGGGAAAACCAGCCGTTGGTGCGCGGCTGGGACGCACTCGAAAAGTCGCTACAGGCCGGGCTGGGGGCCCAGCGCGATCGGGTGCAGGCCATTCGCACGGGCCGGCTCGTGATCATCCGTTTTGCCGATTCGGAAAAGGCCTTCCTCAAGGCGGTGACCCATTCGCGCGCGAATCCTGCGGCGTGGAAGGAAGGCGTTGTTTCGGCCTGGACCGATCTCGCCGCCCGTCGGGCGGCCACCGACAAACTTTACGAGGACTTGAAAAACAAGACCGGAGCGGGCGAAGAGGTGACCCTGGATGGGGCGTATCGTACCGCGGTCGCCGCCATGAGGTCCGACGCCGACATGGCCTCGAAACTTGTCCGCGCCACCCTGCTCAGGCAAAAGCCGGCGGCGGATGCCGCGGCCAAGACCACTGCGGGTCCCGCGAGCGAATATACCCTGCACCGTGATCTGGAACGCCGGCTCGCCACCTTGAGCGCGCAAGTTGACACGCAGCTCGAGCAGCTGATGCCGCAATCCGAGGAGGCGCAGCTGGCTGATCTGGACGCCGTGGCCCTGCATGTCGTCACGGATGGCCAGCCCGCCTATGCCGTGCGTTGTGCTGCGTACGCCGAGGTCATGCCACTGATTGCCCCGGCGGACGGCGGCGCCCAGCTGGCGCCGGGGAAGGCCGCGGGGCTGGACGCCCTGCGGGAGAGCGCCGCCAAGTATGCCGGTCATATCCGGCAGGAATTCAACAATGCCATCCGCATATTGATTGAGGCGGCTGCGACGGCGGACGGGAAGGGCCCCTAGCCCGGACATTTCTCCCTCTGCTCGCAACCGAAACCACACCCTGTGCCAAATCTTTTTCCGCATTCACGGCTGCTCGGGATATCCGGGCTAAGGACAAAACCGCCCGGCGGTTTTGTTTCAGCCCGCATGACCGACCAAGTCCCGGACCCACGCGGGCTGAGAGTCGTCGCGCACCGCCAAAATTTCGTGACGAGTGTGAAATATGCGGGCTAGGCCCCGGTACAGTCGCTCTGCGCCATGAAGGATTTTGCCAAAAATTTCCTGAATCAGGACTGGACGGCGATGCCCAACGCGCCCCGCTTCTACCTGAGCGGATTTGGCAAGCATCCGGGCTGGAATGATCATCTCGATGACATCGGGCTGGTCACACCTTCACTCATCAATGCCCGCGCCATGCTGTATGATGGCATGGCCCATCAGATAGAATCCGCGGCATGGGAAAAGGCCGGTCCGGACAAGGTGGTGCCGGGCTTTGATCACGTCATTCACTGGCGTCGGTTGAACGAATCCCTCACCGGGCGCATGTGGTCATCCCGCGACGGCAAAGGTCGCACCCTCTATCCGATGGTTACCCTTGCGCATTGTGTGGGCCAGCCTTTCAGCTGGCAGGCTGCGGAGGTGCTGCCTGCGCTCGAGGAGACGGGGGTAAAGTGCCGCGCCACGACCGTGAGCAATTCAGTGGTGGCGATCCTTAATGCGGCGCAGGAGTCACTGCGCGCCCGGCTCCCGACCCTGGTCCCCGCCACTTCCGATGGGCCGGAGATCGGTGTACGGGAATGGGCGGGGCATTTTTCACGCGAGCCGGAGGCATTGCGTCGCGTGCTGCACCATCTGCAGGCAAATTTCGCCGCTTTCGCGCCGGGTAATCCGGAGTGGTGCAAAAATAAAAGGCCATCGCAGGTCCACTCCCGCTGCTTGCGCCTGCCGTTGGTGCCCGGCGCCCAGCCGGCAGAATCACTGAACGCCTGGATGTCATTTCTCACGACGCAATTCGATCCCGCCGTGCCACTACTTGGCTTGCTGCGGGTCGGGCGAACCTGGCTGGATGTCATCGTGGGTGAGCCGGGACTGGCGGATCTTTTTTTGCTGCGGACCATGCCGACGGTGACACCGCTGGTGAGCGACATTCCGTATCAACTCACGGCCTCTCCTTCGGCCCATGATGCGCGCGTGACGGCCAGTCTTGCGCGGGGAGCATTGCCGGATATTTCGTGTTTCAATGGCTCGCTGGTTGGGTCCAACCAGGTCGCGGCCGCTAATTGGCTTAACAAAGGCCGGCTGAATTTCATCAGCCGCATGTTCCGATCCAGTGCTTCCCCCTTTTGAACGAACGGTTGCTTTCGCCCGCGCCGAGCCGGTCCACGAGGTCAAGGTCGCCAGATCAATTATCAATGCTTTGAACATAGAAACCAAGGCACCCGGGGTAGCATCATTGCGGGCGTGCCCGGTCAACCTGCCGGCACATGATTTTTAGCTGCCCGGAGCGGTTTTTTGTGAAAAACGCCGACTTAGGGTTCGAATTATTCCGGGGAAATTCATTCTGAAATATTCGCGTGACAGCCTCAATCAAGTGCTTGAATATCAGGGAAAATCATAATAACTCTGGTTGGGTGCGCCACACGTCGTCACCCCATGGCATCCCCTCCAAAATGTCCTCAGGGCATTTCTGCACGTGTCGGCCTCCCCCAACTCTCACAACCTAGCACTGCTTTGGATTTGTTTGGAAAAATGGCCTTGCCCTTTCGATTTTCACGACCAACCCGTGGATGTCTGCGAACGGTATTTCGCCGGCTCTTGATCGGTTTGCTGCTGCCCTGGTGCGCGCTCGTTGCCCCGTCGTATGGGGAAGACCAAGCTGCTCCGTCTCAGACTATGGCGGCTCCGGTGCCGGATACCGTCGCAAAGCCAAGCACAGAGCCGGCGGCCCCCGTGCAAGATCCCGCCATTTCCGTGGCGGACTCGACCACTCCAGCCAAGGAAGTGCCGTCGCCGGCAAAGGACGCAACGGCTCCGGCCCAAGCTGACAGCACGCCGGAAGTGGCAGCTGGCGCCAGTGTGTTGGTCGATCATTTTGTATTCAAATACGGCTTGGAGCATCCCGATCTTCCCCCGCTGCCGACGCTGGAGGAGCTCAAGCACCTGGAGGTGACGCCAGCCCGCAAAGGCAGGACGTTGCGCGCCGCGAGTACCGCCGGGGTGCAAAACGTCTCTATGAGCGGGATTCCGCAAGGCGGCCGGTTCGACAGCGAAGCGCTGCTCGGCATCGCCCTACAGGTCGTCCGCTGGTACAATGCCCGCGGGCTCAATGGGGTATGGGTGGCGTATTCGGATTTGGAAACTTCCGCCTCCGGTGTGGTGGACAATCGAGCGGCGGGTGATCACTCGGTCGAGCTGGTCATTTGGGCCAGCCAGATTGCAGAGGTGCGCACGTTGGCCCGCGGCCAGCGGATCAAGTCACAACTTTCCATCAATAACCGGAAGCACAGTTCGATCATCCGCCATTCGCCGCTCCATCCCCCCGGGGTGAAGTCCG
>JANMVS010000345.1:0-6496 GCA_031392885.1 Verrucomicrobiota bacterium | reverse complement strand
GTTGTATTTGTTGAAACCGACCGCAACGATCAGGCTGCTGAGATTGCTCGGCGCAAACCAATGCGTGTAGACGAGTTGGTTCTCGAACATGAAAGTGTCGCGGCGGGCCGGGCCCGCATTGTTGGCTTCCGTCCGGTCATCCATGAAATGCTGCATCGCCCGCACTTCCACTGTGTCCTTGGGGCCCAGGAAATACTTGTAGATTTCGCTCAGACCCTGGGGATTGATGTCGGCATCCCAGCGCAGATCAGTCGTGTACATGATGTTTTTCTGCTTCCCGAGCACGAAAGCCAGATTGCGATTGGGCTGCCAGCCAACGTAAGCCCGGGCGAGAAACACCCCGTAGTCATCCGCCGCACTCGTGAAGGTCTGGTTGGCCGAATCACTGGCCTGACCGGTTTCCAGGGCGAAACCGGTCGTCCATCCCTTCTGGAGGGTGACATCACCATTGAAGCGGAAACGGAAACGCTGGCGGGAGGTCTCGTTTTTGAGCAGGAAGCCACCGGCCGCGATTTCCGGAGCCTGGTTGTTATACTCGTAGCGCATGCGCATGTCGCCCGAGAGCTTGAAGTCCACGATCGATGAGCTGAGATTCAGTTTGCCGGCGGAGGTGTTGGCCACGAAATCCTTCGTGAGCTCGACCCGGAGATCCTCGGCCTCCTGATTATTGAGGACGCCCTTCTTGACCAGCAGGTCAATGAGAGCGCCACTGTCTTGGGCGAACGCGGCCCCGGCGCAGCAGAGCGCCGCCGTGATCGCGAGCAGTTTTGATTTTAGGTTGTACATGATGAACGGTCCTGAGTTTGTGCCTGAGTTTGTGCCTGAGTTAGGGATGCGCCTCGGTGATTGGGCCGAAACGCAGGCGCATCATGGGGGGGCATTGTTACGGTTTCGTGACAGCCGTGTGACAACGCGGGAAATAGGGCCGCTGGTTCCCCAAAACGCAGGAACGAGCCTGCTCGCTCCCCCGGGCCGCCCTGCGACTCGCGCCCGCTCAGCTCAGGTCCGCCAAGGAGCCCGGGTGTTCTGCTTCTCCGCCCCCCGGCCTTCCAGCAGCGCGAGCAGCAGGTCGTTCTTCACCAAAATTCCGGCCAGCCGGCCGGTGTCCGGTTCGACCACCGGCAGCGATTGCCCGGCATGCAGGGCGAAAATCCGCAGCGCCTCGGCCAGCGTAGCCGACAGCGCCACCGACGGCACATCGTCGCGCAGCAGGTCGCCGGCGATGACGTGGGCCGCCACCGCGACGTCGTTCAGGTAGGGCTTGATGTCGTGCAGCGAGATCGCCCCGGCGTAACGCTCCTCCTCCGTGGTGACGTAGATCTCCTCCTGCCGCGACTGCAGAAATTCGTTCGCGATCGCCTCGAACCGCGCGGTGTGGCGCACCGGGATCTTCTGCGCCTTGACCAGGTCGGCCACCACGCCGGGCAGGCGCACGGGCTCGTCGGCCGCCTTCTTCTGCAGCGCCTCGCTGTAGAGCGACTGGTCCTCGATGCCGTGCGCCGTGTAGTAGGCCACGACACTGCTCAGCATCAGCGGCATGATGATGTCGTAGCTCAGTGTCATCTCGAAGAGCATGATGATGGCCATCACCGGCGCGTGGCTGGCCGCCGCGAGCAGCGCGCCCATGCCGACGAGCGCGAAGGCCTGCGGGTCCGCCGCGCCCAGCGGCCAGACGGCGTGCACCGCCGAGCCGAACAGGTAGCCGAGCGTCGCCCCCATGAAGAGCGTCGGCGTGAACACGCCACCCGGCGCGCCCGAACCGAAGGACGCCGCGGTGGCGATCCACTTGCACACCAGCACGAGCACCAGCGCCGTCCACAGCATCCGGCCGTTGAGGATGCCCACGACGACGCTGTAGCCGTTGCCGCAGACCTCGGGCACCCAGACCGCGAGGACCCCGACGATCAGGCCGCCCAGCGCGAGCCGGGCCGGCACCGGGAGCATGGTCCGGGCGAACAGCCCCTCGACCTGCCGCAGCGACCGCAGGAAAAACGGGGCCAGCGTGCCGGCCAGGATGCCCAGCAGCACGAACGGGCCGATCTCCCACAGCGAATGCAACTCGAACTCCGGCACTTTGTAGAGCGTGTGGGCGTTCGACAACGCGCGCATCGTGAGCGTCGCCGCCACCGCGGACACGGCCAGCGGGCCAAGGCTCTCCATCGCGATGGTGCCGAGGATGATCTCCGCCACGAAAAACGACCCGGCGATCGGCGCGTTGTAGGCTGACGCGATGCCCGCGGCCGCGCCGCACGCGACCAGCAGCCGCAGCTGCGGCGCCGACAGGTTGCGCCAGCGGCCCAGCCACGAAGCCGCCACGGCCGCCAGCTGCACCATCGGACCCTCGCGCCCGATCGAGCCGCCGGAGGCGATCGAGAACATCGCCGCGGTGCTCTTGACGAGACTGGCGCGCACCGGCAGCTGCCCGCTGCCGATCACGATCGCCTCCATGTAGTCGGTCGAGCTTTGGCCCGGATGCAGGCGCTTGCCGAATAAAAGCACCAGGCCCGCCATCAGCCCGCCCACCGCCGGAACGCTCAGCCGCTGCCACCACTCCAGTTCGCGGAAGGAGTCCACGATGCCCACGGTGTTACCGGTCAGCAGGCGGTGGATCAGGTCCACCCCGCTCCGGAACGCGAGGGCCGAGAGCGCACCCAGCACGCCGGCCACCGCGGCCCAGCAGAGGGTTTCCTGCCACGGCGAAGGCCGCAATTTCTCCAGAACCCAGAGCCGCCAACGCAACAGGCGCAACAGGCGCTTGTAGATTTGCGGCACCATTTCCTTCATGGCTTCACGCTGCCACGCGGCGCGCGGCTGACAAGGCGCGTTTCGTGGGCCCGCGGGCAAGCTCGCTGGCCCACCTCGATCATCCTCAAACCACCGGAGGCGGAACCGCCGCCGGCGGAACGGCCACCACCGCGTTCAATTGCTCCGCTTCGCCGGTCTCCACCGCGCTGAGCTGGATCAAATTGTGCAGCGAACTAAAATGCTTCGTCCACTCGAAGTCGCCGCTGTGGCCGCCGACGACCTGATTGAACAGCTGCTTCTTCTCCACCTTCAACGCCTGGATGCGCTCCTCGATCGTGCCGGCGGTGACCATCCGGTAGACGAACACGGTGTTCGTCTGGCCGATGCGGTGCACCCGGTCAATGGCCTGGTCCTCCACCGCCGGATTCCACCACGGGTCGAGCAGAAAGACGTAGTCCGCCGCATGCAGCGTGATGCCGGTACCCGCCGCCTTGAGGCTGACGAGCATCGCCGCCGCGCCCTGGGCCGTCTGGAAATCCCGGACCGGTTTCTGCCGGTCCACCGTCATGCCGGTGATTTCATAGCGGGGCAGGTCGGGATAATGCTGATCGAGTGCCAGGCGCACCCGGTTGAGCAGGGTGACGAACTGCGAGAAGATCACCACCTTGTGGCCGCTGCCCACCACCTCGGCGAGTTTCTCGATGAGCAGTTGCAGCTTGCCGCTGTCCGTCAGGGGCGAGTTGAGCCACGGGAGCAAATCCGGGTCGCAGCACACTTGCCGCAGCCGCGTCAGCAGGGCGAGGAAGCCGAAGGATTTTTCGCGCAGGGCCAGCCCAATGTCCTCACCCAACCGGGCCAGGCCCTCGGTGCAGATGCGCGCATACTCGGTCCGCTGCACCTCGGTGAGCGGGCAGAGCAGATCCATTTCAACCTTGGGCGGCAGCTCCTTGGCCACTTCGTTCTTGGTGCGGCGCAGAATGAACGGCGCGACCTGCTGGCGCAGTCGGTTCATCGTGCCGGCGCGGTCCTGGATCAGGGCCGCCTCGAAGGCCGAGCGCGAGCCGAGCAGGCCGGGCAGGAGGTAGCGGAAGATGGACCACAGATCGAGTTGGCGGTTCTCCAGCGGCGTGCCGGTGAGCACGATGCGGTGCTGCGTCCGGATGGCGAAGCAGGCCTGCGTGACCTTGGCGTCGGGATTCTTGATGAACTGCCCCTCGTCAAGGATGGCATAACCAAATTCCAGACCGTCGAGCAGCGCGCGATGCTTGCGGAGCTGGGTGTAGCTCGCGAGCCAGATGCAGGGCGCCTTGTTCGTCGTGAAATCATTGCCCGACTTGAGCGTGTCGATCTTCGCTCCCGGATAAAACCGCGCGAGTTCCTCGCGCCACACCGGCACGACGCTGGCCGGGCAAACCACGAGATGCCGGCAGCCTTTCATCGGACGCGACTCGAGCAGGGCGATGACCTGCGCCGTCTTGCCCAGGCCCATCTCGTCGGCCAGCAGGCCGTGGCACTCGGTCTCGCAGAGATGGTGCATCCACTCGACGCCCCGGCACTGGTATTGGCGCAAAAATTCCGGCAGGGCGGTCGGCCCGGGTGATGGCGACAGCACCTTCTGCCGCCACGCGTCGAGCTCGGCGCCGAGCGTGACCTTGATGCGGCGGTCGTTGAAGAGGGAGAATATCAGGTACGGCGGAATGGCGCCATCGACCAGCGTCTCCTCCAAATTGCGGCGCCACTGGTTATAGCTCTCCCATTTCTCCGGTGTCATCGTCACGATGCCGAGGTCGGGCAAGAGCATGGGCGTGCGACCGTGCTTGAGCAGCGCCGCCGCCTGTTCCTCCGTCAGCAGTTTCTCGCCGGCGCGGAAAATCCAGCGGAGGTTGAGCCCGCCCCCGTTGTGCCGGTCGGCCACGGCCTCGATTTCGATGACTTTGGCGCCCTGCTTGAGATTGCCCACCTTGACGTCGAGCTCGATGGCGAACTGTTTTTTCCAGTGCGGCAACAGCTCGCGCAGAAAACCCGGGATGTCGGCCAGCGCGTCCATCGCATAGCCGTGCGTGGTCTGGTTGTAGCGGAAGTGGGCCTTGCGGGCGTACGTGGCCAGGGCGATCAACTTGGCCCGCTCGGTGGCCGTGGGGTGATTGACGGTGTTCCCCAGTGCGGGGATGCGGCTCCGCCCCTGTTTCCAATAGGCCAGAAAAACCAAGCCGTCCGCCGTGGTCGTGAAACTCAGCAGCAAATCACGCGCCGGCTGGTTCGGGTCGGGCTTCACCTCGTGGTTGCCGTTGGCCGGGCTATGCCCATTGCTGCCGTTCGTCAGGCTGGGTTTGGGCGACGCACTCGGCAGCAATGCCGTCATCTCGTCCACCAGCAGCTCCTCAATCTCGTGCAGGCCGGCCACCGCAATGGCGTGGGCGAGGGTCACGTCCGTGGACGAGGACCTGACCTTGATCACGTCGCCCTCCCACTCGATGACGGCATATTCCTCCCGTTTCTCGACTTTGCGGTGGATAATCGCGTCCCGGGCCCCCAGTTCAACTTCGCGGATCTCGCCATCGCGGTACATGGCATGGCCACGTTCCACCTGGGTGGCGTCGAAATGTCCCTCCCAGTCAGCCTCCAGCCGGCCGAACCAGAATTCGAGTGATTGCGGAGTGTAGATGCGCTTCGGGCCGTGTGTTTGCATCAAGCTAAAAGAGGAACGTTAGAAACTTCCGCCCGGTCCGCGCAACCCCTAATTCGCCTCATTCGCCACCTCGCCCAACCCGCCGCCGCCCGCAACATTGCCGCTCAGGTGCTGGCATCGGTAAATTGTCCATCGCCTGTTGCCGCGCAGGCCTGAAAATGCCGGATAAGGGGTCATGCTTTACCATTTACCTTCCGTGTGCCAGCCACACCGAGCCCGGCGAGCTTAAATCGACGTCAAGTGGGCTCGGATGACCGCCAGGGTTCGGTCCGTCGCGCCGCGGTTGGACTCGCTCCACTCGCGCGCGGCGGCGGCCAGCTTTTCGCGCTGGCCGGAGTCCTGCAGCAATTCGACGGCCTCGGTGATAAGCTCGCTGTGCGTCTCCACCCTCCGGACCGCGCCGGCCTCGGTGAGCGTGCGGATGATCTCGCGAAAATTTGTCATGTGCGGCCCGTGCAAAATGGGTTTGCCCAGCACCGCCGCCTCGACCGGGGTTTGCCCGCCGTCGTGCGGCGCCAGACTTTTGCCGATGAAGACCAGGTCGGCCAGCTGGGTTAACCTGCGAAGCTCGCCCGTGGTGTCACCCACCGCCACATCGACGGCGGCGGCCATGGCCTGGCCCAAGTAGATTCCCGTGGAGCGGAAATGAAAAGTGAGTCCGGATTTCTCCAGCAGCGCGCGCAGTTCCTCGCGCCGTTCCGCATGGCGCGGAACCAGCAGCAGCGAGACCTTGAGACCGCGTTCGCGCGCCGCCTTGAGTGCGGCCAGCAAGGCAACTTCTTCCCCCGCCCAGGTGGACGAACCCAGCAGCATCAGGCCATCACCCAAGCCCAGGTCATGCCGGAGCTGCGTTTTCTCCCTCGCCGTCAGGAGGGGAATAGCCACATCAAGTTTGAGATTGCCGGTTGTCTGCAGCCGCGCGGGCGCAAAGCCCAGCGCCTTGAACCGCTGTTCATCGCGCTTCGCAGCGCACAACACCAGGGTCATGCCGGCGGCCAGCGGACGCAGCAGCGCCCGGAATTGCAGTGCGCGCCGGAAGCTGCGGTCGGACAGCCGGGCGTT
>JANMVS010000338.1:0-2638 GCA_031392885.1 Verrucomicrobiota bacterium | reverse complement strand
GCGGCGAAACCGCTGCCCCGTTGGCTCAAGCCCGGCGATGAGGTGACCATCGAGATCGAGGGCATCGGCCGGTTGACCAATCCGGTGGCGCTGGAGGGTTCCACCTGACCCTGGCCGGTCGCTTCCATGCACCGCTTTTATCTCAATGATCCGGAGATGGGGGCGCGGGCCTGCCGCGCCTCTGAATTTTACCTGAGCGGCGGAGAACTTTCCCTGACGCAATGAAAAAAATCCAACTCACCGGTGGCGTCTGGTCCGCCACTCCCACCCCCCTCAACGCGGCCGGCCGCGTGGACACCTCCTCCGTGGAGCGCCTCATCGAGCACCACGTCCGCATGGGGGTAACCGGGATCATGCTGGCCGGCACCTGTGGCGAAGGTCCCTGGTTGCCGGACGTCGAGTGGGAAACGCTCGTGCGCACAGCCGCCGCCGCGGCGAAGGGCCGCCTTCGGATCGCCATGCAGGTGACCGACAATTCCGCCGCGCGCACCCTGCACAATGCCGAGCAGGCGGCGAATTGGGGCGCCGAGATCGCAGTCGTGGCCCAGCCGTATTTCTTTCTGAACGCGACGGCGGACCGGCAGCTGTCGTTCTATCGGGATTTCGCCCGGGGCGCCGCTTTGCCGGTCGGTTTCTACGATCGGGGCAAGAACAGCCCCTATCTGATGCCTGACACCCATCTTGATGAATTGCTGAACGAGCCCAACATCGCGCTGGTGAAGGACAGCTCGACGATGCCCACGCACCGCGAACTCTTCCTCGCGATCCGCCGGCGTCGGCCGGAACTTATCCTCCTCGATGGCGACGAGTTCGACTGCACGACCTACCTTGCCGCGGGCTATGACGGGTTGCTGCTGGGCGGTGGCATCTTTAACGCCGGCCTGGCGCACCGCATCATCCTCGCGGTACGCGCCGGCGACATGGCGGAGGCAAAGCGCCTGCAGGAACGCATGAACGATCTGATGCTGCGGGTCTACGGTGGCCCCAAGATCGAGTGCTGGATGAGCGGCCTGAAGGAACTCCTAGTGCAGATGAAGATTTTCTCCACGGGAACCCAACTCCTCGGCTATCCGCTGACCGACACCTGCCGGAAGCAGATCACGGATGCCCTGAGCGGTGCCGATGGTCTGGGCTACCGTTCGGATCTCCTCGAGCCGGTGCATCACGCCTGACCCCGCCTCTCCCCATGGCCAATCCCACCCCGGGCAGCCTGCCTTACACCGACACGAAGCCCGTCGGCTCGGCCGACTTCTATTTCGCGATCAACTCAACCTTCCGGTTCATCCTGCGCAAGCTGGGCCGCGAGGGCTGGATCCGCTACCTGCAGGATCTGGGCCGGGAATACTACGCCCCGGTCAACCGGCAATGGCTGGAGGGCGGCCTGCCGGCGGTCGCGGCATACTGGCGCGCCTTCTTCGCCGCCGAACCGGGGGGAGAAGTTGAGGTCAAGGAGCTGCCCGATCGGGTCGAACTCCACGTCAAGGTCTGCCCGCTGATCAAGCATCTCCGGGCCCACGGTCGTGTGCCGATCCCGGAGTTTTGCCAGCACTGTTACCACCTCGGCTCGGCCCGCGCCACGACCACCGGCCTCACGATGCGGCTGTGCGGCGGCGACGGCTCCTGCACCCACACCTATGCCCGGCCGGCGGCCCAGCTGCCCCCGCAGGATCCGAAACAAATCAAGGAGAACCTCCCATGATCGGATGTTACGACTTCTGCGGCCACTACGAGTGGACCTTCGGCTGGTTTGAACGCGTCGGCGGGCACGCCCTCGTGCGCGCCTACTGGGACGAGGCCATCAACCTCGATTCCCAGGCCCATGCGCGCGACCTGATCAAGGCTGAGGGCATCCCTGGTATGCTGAAATACTGGGGGCACACCCTCCTGGAAGAATCGCCGGACCTCGGGTTTCACATCTCCCATCGAGAGGATGTCTTCCGCATCGATTTCCATCAGTGTCCGTCGCGCGGCTTCCTTCTGCGCAATGACCTCAAGAACTATGGCGACTATTGCGACCACTGCATGGGCTGGACCGGCCCGATGATGAAGGAGTGCGGCTACCAGATCGACCACGAGCACAACCACCGCGGCCAGTGCTGGTGGGAGATTCGGCCGGCTGGCACCCCCGGCGGGCACGCGCCGGTCGGCTCGGTCTCGGGCGACAAGGATGCCCGCCTGCTCCCCAACTGGCTGGCTCCGGGCGCCAAGCTCGACCGCTACACCAAGGCGAACGATCCGGACGACAAAACACCTTGAACGCCAGCCACGCATGAAAATCCTCAAGGAAGGTGGCCATCGGCTATTCGAGACGGACTCCGAGACGGCGCGTTATGTGGCCGACCTGCTTGGGCGGCTGAGGCGCGACGGCATGGATGCCGTGCGCCAGCTGAGTGCCCAGTTTGACGACTGGTCTCCAGCCGGCTTTGAGCTGACGGAAAAGCAGATCGCCGAGGCGATAGCCCAGTGTCCGCCGCAGCTGGTTGAAGACACGGCGTTCTGTCAGGGCAACGTGCGGCGCTTCGCTCAGGCGCAGCTGAAGATGTTCCGGCCCCTCGAGGTCGAGTCGCCACGGGGCGTGTGGTTGGGCCACCGTCACATCCCCGTGCAATCCGTGGGCAGCTACGTGCCGGGCGGCCGC
>JANMVS010000567.1:0-20129 GCA_031392885.1 Verrucomicrobiota bacterium | reverse complement strand
ATGAAGCCGGATCTTTGTGCCCACGGAACACACGGAATACACGGAAGTGATACGGAGCTCGTTTCAGTGTGTTCGGTGTGTTCCGTGGGCCAAATCAGGGAGAATGAAACCATGGCGATTTTTAACCACTAATCAGTTTCGCCCCTTCGACCAGGCTCAGGGCAGGCAAGCGGCGAAACTTTAACTCACCCCTCCGACTGATCGTCTCCGGGATAAGTTTCGGGTGTCTGCTGATCGCAGCCAGCGATGTTGGCGGCGCTTAGCCGGCCCCCGAAACCGAGTGGCGGAGACGATCAGTCGAAGCACACCGGGAAGGCTTCATCCTTGGATGTAGCCAGTAGTGGTTCACTCTTCCGGGGCTGGGGAGACTCGCCTTAATCTTCGCCTACTGGAATCAGCGAAAAACAGAAATGAGGCCAGACGATGACATAGAATATGTTCTCTGGAGGAGAGCTTACCCTCGGTTCAGATTAGGGCGTGTCTTCAAACGGTAGGGCGGAGAGGCTCGCTCCGCCGCGGCGCACCGGGCCGGCGACGAGTGCGAAGCCTCGGTGGTACGCCCTACCCGCGCTATCGCGCGAAACTTGCGAGCTGTTTTCAATCGGAGAATCGGGTTTGAAGAAACACCCTGATGATAAATTATTGTGGATCAGTGGTTAACCTGTCTTGATCCGCTCCTTTCCGAGCAATCCGTGGTCAAAATCAGTGGCTTCTGGGGTTGCACCCCGGCCATCCCGGCGGGACCCTTCCGTTCGTTGTTCACCGGTCCCATGCCCACGTTTTCTCCACCCCAATCCTGCGAGGAATTGCTCGCCCAAATGGTTTCGTTCGAGACCGTGAATCCGGACTTCGGCGGCCCGGCCGGCGGGGAGGAACGGCTCGCCGCGCACTTGGAACATCTCGCCCGCCAGTGGGGGCTGCAGACTCGCCGCTGCCCGGTGGGGAACGCCGGCGCCTTCAATTTGCTCATCACCACCGAGGTCTCCCCCGCCGCCGAGTGGCTGCTGCTGGAGAGTCACCTCGATACGGTCAGCGTCGACGGCATGACCGTCCCGCCGTTCGAACTCACCATCACCGGCGACAAACTCCACGGCCGCGGGACCTGCGACACCAAGGGCTCGGGCGCGGCCATGCTCTGGGCGCTGCAAGCCTTCGCCCGCGCGCCCGGGCGGACCCGCAACGCCGGTGTCATCTTCTCGGTGGACGAGGAAGCCGGCATGGACGGAGCCCAGGCCTTCGCCGCCCGCGAGCTGCGGGAATTCCCCCGCCTGCGCGGCATCGTGGTCGGCGAGCCCACGGGACTGCGCCCCGTCATCGCCCACAACGGCGCGCTGCGCTGGCGCAGCATCACGCGCGGCGTCGCGGCCCACTCGGCCGACCCGACGAAGGGCCGCTCGGCCCTCACCGCCATGCTGCGGGTGATTGAGGCGCTGGAGACAAAGTTCATCCCACTGGCGAAGCGCGACTCGCCGCTCACGGGCCGGGCCGCCGCCAGCATCAACGTGATCCGCGGCGGCACGGCGGTGAACATCATTCCCGATTACTGCGAGATCGGCTGCGACCGCCGGCTCGTGCCGGGTGAGACGGCGGCCCAGGTGCTGGCCGAGCGCGACGCCGCCCTCGCCGGACTCGCCGTCGAGCATGACAGCCAGTATCTCGCCCCGCCGCTGCCGCCGGAAAACTCCGCGACGCTGCATGCGTGGCTCCAGCCGGCGCTGGTCGCGCAGGGCATCGACCCCGCCGCGAGGGGCGCGCCCTATGCCACCAACGCCAGCCATTATGCGGCGGGCGGCGCACAAGTCCTCGTGCTCGGCCCCGGCGATTTGGCGCAGGCCCACACCAAGGACGAGTGGCTCGACCGCCGGGAGCTGGCCCGCGCCTCCGCGCTCTATGGGGCGATGCTGCGGTTGCCATGAAGCCTGACGCAGCCACGGGCCTCCGTGCCTGTGGGTTGGCCTCAATCCGGCACTTCGACTGGCTCAGTGCTGGCAGGCGGGGACGCCTGCCGCTACAACCAAACCTGGCTCCGGCTTCCCACTCATGAAATCTCTCTGCCTCAGCCTCGTTCTCGCCCTCGGGGTTGCCTCCGCTCCGGCCGCCGCGTCCTTGCCCGCCCTGCCCGCCGACCTCGTTGCACTCGCCGTCCGCACCAAGGCCCCGCGCTGGAAATTCGTGGAGATGACCCGCGTGCGCGAGATGCGGGAGACCTTCGCCCTCCAGGTGACGGCCGTCGCCGCCTTTCAGTCACCCGAAACCAGAGTCGACGGTAAATCCCTCGCCACCCATCTCGCCGAAAAGCTCCGCTTCTTTTTGGTCACCCCCGAACCCTACGCCGACGGCAGCACCCGCGAGCCCGAGGCGCAGGGTGGTATCGGCGGGTGGACGCACGCGGTGCCGGCCCACGCGCTGCTGCTCGCCAAACGCACCCCCACGGTGTGGGCCCAACTCTCCGCCGACGAACGCGCCCGCGCCGATCTGCTCATGCAGGCCCTCGCTCTCGCCGCCCACTTCTGTCTCGACGATGACAACGACTATTACGTGCTGCTCGATGGCTACTCGCTCTTCCACAAGAGCTGGAATCCCAACCACGTCGAGGGCTACGTCGGTGCAATCATTTCTGCGTCACTCTACTTCGGGCCCGACGAGCTCAATGCATTTTTCGTCGGCTTCGAGTTCGACCAGTTCATGACCCGGCTCGAGGCGGCGAACTTTCAGAACATCAAGCACTGCTGGACCTGGAATCCCGCCATCCGCGGACTCATGATGAATGGCGGCACCATTGCGGTCTCCGAGAAACAGCCAATCGCGCAGGGCGTAGTCACGCGCGGCGCCGGGGTGCGCAACCCTTTCAGTTTCGGCGGCGACACCCTGCGCCAACCCTGGGCGCTGCACCGGGCGCAGGCGCTGCGGCTGTATTCCAAGGCCGTGCGCACGCGCGTCAACGCCAACGCCGGCTTCACCTCGGAGCTGATGCAGCAGGCCTCGGCCGCCACCGAGTCACCGTGGGAGGGCCAGATGGGCATGCTGCAGGAATTCGAGAGCACGGACTGGGACGGGACGCGCACGAGCCTGGGCTACGGTTTCGAGGGCGTGATGATCGACCTCCCGACGGCCACCACGCTCAAGCTGGTCGGCGAATGGCGCGCAGCGGAGGGTGGCGACCTGCTCGAGCGCCGCATGGGCGTTGGGATGGGCGACCTGCGCTTCAAGGCGCACGAAGGCTACCGCAGCTGGTCGATGGGCCAGCCGCACGAATACAATTGGGACAAGGACCTCATGCCGATGGGTGCGGACTTCATCTTCGGGTTGTGGGAAACCTATTTTGCCGCGCCGCCGCCGCCGTCGAAAGAGTGAATCTGGAGGGCCCGCGTCCCTGCGGGCCGTTCTGGGAAATGGGACGCGCATGCGTTTCATGTGTTTTGCGTGGCCAAACCATCCGCCGCTTAATTTTCATCCGTTTTCAATCGTCTCTCCCGCCGCTTCGTTTTCCCTTGTGGCATGCCCTCGCCCATCGCCGCCTCGATCGTCATGCGCCACGCACGGCCCACCCTGCTGCTCAATGGCGTCGCCCAGGCCCCGTTGATCTACGCGCTCAGCGACTGTCCCGGCGCCCGCTGGTCCTGGGAAGAAGTCCCCGCCCGCAACATCGGACTCTTCGCCGCCCAAGGGATCCGGCTGTTCCAACTGGATCTCTGGTTCGAGCAAATGCTCAGCGAGGACAACCGCCTCGATATCACCCTCGCGCGGAAACAAATCGCCGGGGTCCTGGCGGCATGCCCGGCGGGGGCCGTCATGCTCCGCTTGCACGTCAATGCTCCGGCCTGGTGGTGCGCGCAACACCCCGATGAATGCGTGGGCTACGCCGATGTTCCGGCGCATGAGCCGCCAGCCTGGGGCCAGCGCCGCCCGGTGGGCACGGATGGCGACCAACCCGTGCGCGCCAGTTTCGCCTCCCGACTTTGGCAAGACTGGGCCACCGCCCACCTGCGCGATTTCTGCACCCAGCTGGCAGCGACCCCCGAGGGCGGGGCCCTGTTCTGTATCCAGATTGCCAACGGCCTCTACGGCGAGTGGCACCAGTTCGGCTTTCTGCATCACGATCCCGACACCGGCCTCGCCGCCACGTCCTCGTTCCGCGCCTGGCTGCGCGTCCGCTACGAAACGGACGCCGGACTCGCTGGCGCCTGGCATCGACCCGGCGCCCAACTCGACGCCGTGCCGACGCCCGACTCGCCGGCGCGGGAACGCGCCGACTGCGGTCCGCTGCGCGATCCCCGGAAGCAGCAGGACGTGATCGACTACTTCACGTGGCTGCACACCACCATGGCGGACTCGCTCCTCAGCCTGGCCGCCACCGTCAAGCAATCCTGGCCGCGCCCGATCGTGACCGCCGCGTTCCAGGGTTATTTCTACGGCCAGTTCGGCCGCAACGCCGCCGGCAGCCACCTCGCGATGGATCGGGTGCTCGCATCGCCGCACCTCGACTGCCTCTGCTCACCACAATCCTATACCGAGCAGGTCCGTGCGATGGGCGGCTCGGGCCACGCGCGCGGCATTTTGGGCAGCGTGCGCCGTGCCGGTAAACTTTGGCTCGACGAAAACGACCACGGTACATTCCAGGTCGGCTGCCCGTGGGACAAAAACTTTAAGACAACGCCCGCGGACGACATCGCCTACCTGCGGCGCAATGCCCTGCAATCCGTCCTCCGCGGCGGCGGTCAGTGGTGGTATGACTTTGGCATGGTCGCCGGTACGCCGGCCTTCGCCTCGCACGGCAACATCGGCTGGTGGGACGATCCGCGTCTTTCCCAGGAAATCGCCGCCATCCACCGCGTTGCCCAGGCTAGACACGCGCATCCGTTCACCCGCCCAGCCGATACGCTCGTGGTGCACGACCCGTGGTCGTTCTGCCACACGGTGGCGCAACGTTGGTCCTTGGAAGGTTTCAAATTCGGCGACCAGCCGCCGGTTGGTCCCAATCCTTTTTCATCGCGCGGCATGGACGGCCTGCTCGAGGGACTCCTCCACTCCGGGTTGGTGTTTGACGAGGCACTCATCAGCGAACTGGCCACGATGGACCTGTCATCCTACCGGCTGATCATTTTCGGCACCACGCCCGTACTCGATGACACCCAGCGGCAGATCATCGCCGCCCGGTTGGCCGGCGGGGGCCGCCATCTCGTGCTCACCGGCTACACCGGCTGGGGTGACGGCCGCACCGTGGGCGCGGAGTTGGCGACGGCGTTAAGCGGTATTCTGACGACCGGCGATGACACCACCACGCCGACCTCGAAGCTGAAACTCGGTGACGCGACGGAAACGCAGGTGCTCGAGGCGCCAAAATACGTCCCCGTCTTCGAAGTGCCCGAAACGCAGGTGGTCGGCCGCTGGGCGGATGGCCGCATCAGCGCGGCCCGGCGCCAGGACGCTGACGCGACCTGGTGGTCGTTCGCGATCGCGCCGAATGCGCCGTCGGTGCTCCGCTTGCTCGGCCGGTGCGCCGGGTGCCATGTCCTCAACGACCACAACGACGCCACCACGCTCGGCGACGGCCTGCTCATGGTGCACACGCTCGACGGCGGACCGCGCACCCTGCACCTGCCCGGGGGCCGGACGATTTCAGTCATCCTACCCCCGCGCAGTACGACGATCTTCGACGCCGCAACCGGCGCACTGTTGCTGGCGGATTGAACTAAGCCGTGTTTGCGAAATCCATCGTTCGTGTTCCGACCGTAGCCACGGGCCTCCGTGCCTGTGGGATCGCCCTAATCCGGCAGGCAGAGACGCCTGCCGCTACCCGCCAAGTTTGATCGGGAGCTTCGTCCCCGGATCGACCATGTCCTCCCCCGCCCTGCCCCAGCTCGACGAATTCCGCAGCGCCACCCTACTTTATCGCACGGGCGATAAATTCAATCCGCCCGCGCTGACAAATTTTTACGGCTGTCTGCAGGCGGCGCCGGACATTCTGGCCGTCCAGCACCTGACCTTCCCGCCGTATTCAACCGGTGAGAGCTGGCTCGGCGCCCTCACCCTCAACGGCTGCTGCCTGCACACCTCCGGCCAGCCGATCGAGTTCCGTTGGCGGCCCGACCGGATTGAGCGAGCGATGCAACACGGTGGCGTTCATCTTTCCAGCACGACGGTGATGGGTGTCCGCGACCAGACCGTGACCGTCGTTCTGCGTCTCACCAACCCCGTCGACCGACCGTTGCCAGCGCAGCTGCGGGTGCTCACCGGCGAAGGGGTCATTCACTCCACGTGCGGTTGGAAAACACCCTACTCTCCCCGCGAGTGCCCCGCCATTTCCACCACGCCATGGGCAGGCACACCTCCGGCCGAGTCGCTGGCCCGCAATCAGTCCGCGTCTACGCCGGACACCGACGGCCTGCTCTACACTTCCCGCACCAGTCCGGCCTGCTGCCTGCAGGCTACCAGTCCGCGGCCCGATCGGATCGACCGGCGCTGGCTGGATTTTGATTGGGCACTCGCGTCCGGCGAAACGCGTGAACTGACTTTTTTTATCGCGCTCGGGGGTGAACGGAATGCCTTGCTGGCGCAACTGTCCGACTGGCGCCGCGCGCCCGGCGCCGCGATCAACGCCGCCCAGACGGACTGGCAGGCGGAGATCGCCACCGTGTTCACGCCGGGCAACTCCCGCTACAGCGGTCATGTGCCCGTGCTGCTTACCGCCCAGGCCGACCTGCGCGCAATCTACCTGAACGCCGTGATCAGTGTCGTGTATTTCAAGCGCGAGCATCCGCGCTCCCGGCATGGCCGCACCTACACCACGCTCCTGCCCCGGTACTGGGTGACCACCAGTGTCATCAACGACTGGTCGCTGACCGCCCTGCTGCTCGTGATGCTCGACCCGGCCTGTGTCCGCCGAATGCTGGAGCTCTGGCTCGAGCGCGATATCTATCACCACTTTGGCACCGAGTACGTCAGCGGCGAAAGCGCCGGGAATTGGTATTCGTGCAACGATTACGCGATGGCGCGGCTCATCACGACCTATGTACGCGTCACGGGTGACTTCGCCTGGCTGCAACGCCCGGTCGGCGCCCGCACCGTGCTCGACCACCTTCGCGCCTGCGCGGCGCACTACCGCACGCTCGACCGCGGCTCGGGCTTGGCCGACTACGGTGACCGCAACAGCCTGCTCGAGGCGGTCGGCACCTACACCCACGAGGTCGCGTCCCTCAACGCCGCCAATGTCTGGATCCTGCGCGAAACCGCCACCCTGCTCGAGCACCTGGGGGAAAAGACCGAGGCCACGGCCCTCCGCGCCGAGGCGACCGCGCTCGTCCCGCGCGTCCAGCAGCTCTATGTCACCGGCGCCGGTTATTGGCAGTGCCGCCAACCCGACGGCGCTCTCGTGCCGGTGCGCCACGTCTGGGATTTTATCCACACGCTCAATTTCCTGCACGCCGACCTCCCGGCAGCGCAGATCGACGAGATGGTGGCCTTCTTCCAGCGCGAGCTGATGACCCCGTCGTGGCTGGCCGCCCTTTCGCCGCTCGATGAAGACACCGGGTTCTCCCTCCGACCCGATCACCAGTGGAACGGCTCCTACCCCGGCTGGGTGGCGCTGGCCGCCAGCGCCTTGGTCAAGGCCGGCCGCGCCGATCTCCTCCGGTCCTGGCTGCCAGGCCTCGCCCGCAGCGCGAACCAGGGACCCTACTCTCAGGCGCACTTCGTGGAAAACTACGCCGCGCCAGTGGACGGCGGCGCCCGCAAGGCCCCGACCGAGTGGCCCTACATCAACGACTGGGCCATCCTCTGCGCCGGCGGTTTTTTTGACACTATACTGTTGGACCTCTTCGGCCTCGAATTCGGCTACGCGCAGCTGGGCATGAAGCCGCAGCTCAGCTTGATCGATCCGGAGGCGGTGCTGGAAAACGTGCCGTATCAGGGTAAGTTGCACCGGGTGACAGCTAATGCCAGCGTCCCTTGATTAATGGACTTTGGGTAGGGGCCGTTGCCCTCAACGGCCCCGGCCAACCGGAAAGTGGTTGTGGGCAACCGCCCCTACCACTCAACCGGCAAGCCAAAATCCATAGCAAGTGCGACGTTGGTATTAGGAAATGTTTTCCAACCTGTCATTGCGAGGAGCACCGTGTCGTGAGACGATTTGGACTTCTGGTGGTAGGGCGCGACCGGGACGAGTGCAGGAGCCTCGGCCGCTGGGCGCACCGTCGGGACATTCGCGGACGGCCCAGCGGTCCGTCCCTACCTTAAGTCCAGAACCTTTGAGTAATTGGTATCAATGACAAGGCACGATGAAGGCGAACCTCGCTAGCCCGCATGACCGACATGGTGCCAGGCACACGCGGGCTGAGAGTCGTCGCGCACCGCCAAAATATCGTGGCGGGTGTGAAAAATGCGGGCTAGGCCCCGCCGAAGAAATTTTCCTCCAGCATCAGCGACAGGCAGTGATAAATCGACAGGTGGTATTCCTGCACGCGGTAGGTTTCGGCCGATGGCGCGCAGAGGCACACGTCGCACAGATCCTTGAGTTTCCCACCGGTGACGCCGGACAGGCCGATGACCCGCAGGCCTCGCGCGCGCGCCACCTCCGCCGCGGCGCAGACGTTGGCGGCGTTCCCCGAGGTGCTGAGCCCGACAAAGACATCACCGCGCCGACCCAAGGCCCAGGTCAACTGGGCGTAGGCCAGCTCGGGAGCAACGTCATTGCCGAACGCAGTGCTCGCAGCGGGGAAGGAGGTCAGCGGAATGGCCGGTAACGCGCCCTGCAGGCGGGCCGCGATTTCCGGGCGCAGGTTGCCCTGATCCTTCAGGGAGAGCTGCCGGGCTTTCTTAAAGCCCTTGAGCAATTCTCCCGCCCAGTGGTCGGCGTCGGCGGCACTGCCGCCATTGCCGCAGAGGATGACTTTCCCGCCGGATTGGAAACCATCCCGCAGGGTCTGGTAGGCGGCTAAGATGGATTCCTGGCAGCCGGCCAGCTCGGGCAGGCGTTGTATCAGCTCAGTGAGATGGCGGGTGGGCATGGGGAATCGTTGCTTAGTTGTAGGAGCCTGCTTGCAGGCGATGCGATAGACTCACCAACCCGGCAACCGCTGAATCGCCTGCAAGCAGGCTCCTACAATGGAGTGGAAAATTACGGGCATGGGGCAGGGTCAGTTCGCTTTGGCGGGCAGAGTATCGAGGCCGTGGAGCGCAACGGCAATAGCGGCGTTGCTGCCGATGGTCTCGCCCAGGACCGCCGGTAGAATCCGGCAGGCCGCAAGCGGGCCGGGCAACGACTCCGCCGCCAGGGCGCGATTCATCGCGGGACGCAAGAGTTCGCCGCAACGCGGGAAAAAACCGCCGAGGATGATCCGTTCCGGATTCAGCGTATCGATGAGCACGGCGAGCGCCTCGCCGAGGCGTTCGCCCGCCACGTCCATGACCCGCAACGCGAGCGCATCGCCGGCCGCGGCCGCGGCCGCGATGTCCTTCAAGGTCGCACCGGGTTGCTTCCAGCCCAGCTCCACCGCGAGCCGGGCGATGCCACCGCCGCTGCAAAATCCCTCGAACGAACCGTACTTCCCAAAACCCAACGGACCATCAGGCCGCAGCCGGAGGTGTCCGACTTCGCCGGCATCGCCCGTCGCCCCTTCGTAGAGCCGGCCGTTCAATATCAGCCCGGCACCCATGCCGGTGCCCGCCGTCAGAAACACCATGTGCTGACACCCCCGCCCCGCGCCGAAATGCCATTCCGCCAGGGCCGAGGCGTTGGCATCGTTCATCAGGAAAGCCCGCCCGCCGAATACTTCGGTGAAGGCCGGGCAGATCGCGATGTCCACCCAGCCCGGCAGATTCGGCGGACACAGGATGAGCCCGCGTTTGGCATCGAGCGGGCCGCCGCAGGAAATGCCGAAAACCACGTCCGGGCCGGGCGCGAGTGTCTGCACCTCCTGCTGCAACCGGCGGAAGGTCGTAGCGAAGTCCCGCGTCGCGAAGCGCGCCATTTCCCGCACCACGCCGGCGCGCAAGACGCTGACCGCGCATTTGGTGCCGCCGATATCGATCCCGATGATTTGCACAGGCAGAAGGGTTGGGGTTGGGGTTTAATAAAAAAAGCAGATGGGTAACCACTAATCCACACTAATGGATCACTAATCACGATCCTGGGCTCTCGATCCATCGTACACCGACAAACCCATTGCGGCGCAGGCGTAGAAAATCAGCTGTGACTTTTAACCACGGATGGCACGGATTCGATCCGGATAAATTCAAGGCGAGAATCTTGGTTCGATCCCAACCCCCGCTGATGGGTTTGGAGGTATAAATTCCGGATCCGGGTCAATCCGTGCCATCCGTGGTCAAATGCATCGTCTGGGTCGGGGTCCGGAAAATTAGGGTGCCGTTAGTGAGGATTAGTGGTGAAACCCTCCGGGGAATCGCCACCGTTCCTCCACCGATGGCCTATCGCCGCTCCATCTCCACCCTGGGTTGCCCGGAATTTTCCCTGGAACAGACCCTCGCCCTCGTCCAGCGCCACGCGCTCGACGCCGTCGAACTGCGCGCCCTCGCCAATACCATTGACGTGCCCGCGGTGCTGGCGGCCGAGTACGGCACGCCGACCGCCCTCGCCGCCCGGATGAAATCCGCTCCGGTGTCGATCGTGTCGCTCGACACCTCGCTGAAGCTGGCCGCGAACTCCGCGGCCGATCGCGAGGATTTCCTGCGCTTCGTGCCGTGGGCCGAGGCGGTGGGCATACCGTGGTTGCGCGTCTTCGACGGCGGCCACACAGCGGACCCGGCCACTCATCAGGCCATGGCCGACACCGTCGCCTGGTGGCGGACGCTGAAGCAGGCGAACGGCTGGCGGGCCAAGATCATGGTGGAGACCCATGACGCGCTGTGCACGACCGCGGCCCTTCAGCAATTTTTGTCGCTGGCCCCCGGCGCGGCGATTCTCTGGGACACCCAGCACACGTGGAAGAATGGCGGCGAGGATCCCGTCGCGACCTGGCGCGCCATCGCGCCGCACGTGGTCCATGTCCATGTGAAGGACAGTGTCAGCCGTCCGAGCGCGAAACACCCGTTCACCTATGTGCTGCCCGGCGAGGGTGAGTTTCCGATGGGGCCGCTGCACGCGTTGCTGCAGGCGGAATTCACCGGGTGCGTCAGCCTCGAGTGGGAAAGACTCTGGCACCCGTATCTCGCCCCACTCGATGACGCGCTGACCGCCGCCACGCAGCGCAACTGGTGGTGATACTGCTGTCGCGCTTGATCCAGACTCGGGTCGCGGGTCAGGCGGTAGGGGCGATTGCCCTCAATCGCCTGATTGACGCTGAAGGCCGTTGAGGGCAAGGGCCCCTACCATTAACCTATTATTCAGGTTCCTCGCTGATTCCAGTGGGTGAAGGTTTGCGCGAGCCCCCCACAGCCCCCGAAGAGTTAACCACTAATGGCTTCATCCAAAGATGAATCCTTGAAGGTGTGCTCCGACTGATCGTCTCCGCCACTGGGTTACGGGGGCCGGCTAATCGCCGGCAGAATCTCAGTCTGCGATCAGCAGACCCCCGGAACTTATCCCGGAGACAATCAGTCGGAGGGGTGAGTTAAAGTTTCGCCGCTTGGCGAAACTCATTAGTGGTTACCTAAACTGCACCGTTGGGTCGAAGGGCAACCCACTGAAAGGAGCGAGGAACCATAATTCAGAACTGTATCCGTTCCCCCTTGCCCGTGGCTTTGCCTCCCCCCTCGACGGGCTGGCCTTTCTGGTCGAATAATTCGAGCCGGATCGCGGAAGCGAAGGAGTTGCCGTCCTCGACCAGGATAATTTTCTCCATCAGGACCCCGTGCCCGCCGGGGGACCAACCCCCGCCTTTGGCGATCACCTCAAAATTTGCCGGCGGGTTGTTCCAAAAGAACACATACTTGGCTTCATATTGCCTCGCTCCGGTTTTTTTCCACACACCATACGCCGGCGGGACCGGTGGCGAGGCGTCGTAGTTCGAGGACTCAGTCATGGTTCCACCCGCATTAAAGACATACATGAATTCCAAGCCTGACATGGCGGCCAACGCCCCGGAGCTACCCTGCACCTGGCCCCGCCATGCGCCGGTCAGGGCACCTCTGGTGTGTTCCGGGGCGGTCGTGCAGCCAGTCGCAAAAAAGCTCAGCAGAAGTGCGTTGAGGAGAACATGTCCGAGCGGCAGGTTTTTTTTCATAATGGGGGACAAGGGTAAGCCGGATCGGGTTTCAAGGATTTCAGTACAGTTATTTTTGCGTTCGGGGAAAGCGGATAAGATAGATTCTTTGCAGCTAAACCGTGCGAAGCTGCATCAGGGTTCACACGTTCCGATGGATGTCGAACCAGCCTGCGGCTAGACTTCGCAGGGCTCAGTCTGGCTCAGGCAAGAGGAGGTCACCACGAAAATCCCTAAGGACACAAAAGGAATACTTACAGAGGGAAATCTGAACCATTCGCGACTTCACAGTTCAGTGCCACCACTCCTTCCTTCGTTTTATCCTAACTTCATCATTTCGTGTGTTTCGTGTTTTTCGTGGTGGAATTCATCCGCATTGTTCCGGCTCAGAATGACAAGGACAGGGCTTTGCAGACCGGCCCTACCGCTTGCTCGGCGCCTCAAGCAACCCCCGTTTCACCAGAAATTCCCGGATGATTTTCTGCGCCCGTTCCCGCCACTCGGGACGCTCCTTCAAAAAGCCGTGGTCGCCGCCGGGCACGGGGACCAGTTCGCAAACATTCCCGCTTGCCACCAGCTTGTCCCGCAGTGCGACGGACTGCCGGAACGGCACGGTGCGGTCCGCGTCACCGTGAAACGCCAGCACCAGCGGCATGACCGCATCGAGGTGGTGCAAGGGCGACAGCGCCGTGGCCTGGTCGCCAAACCGCAACGGCGTATAGCCGGTTTCCGGCGAGGTGTCCGACACGGTACTGAAGAGCAGCAGCGCGGCCGGCTTGGCGCGGGGGGCCTCGCTTGCCGTGGAGCCCGGCGGCGACGCGGTGATCGCGGTCCACAACGCGAGGTGTCCGCCGGAGGAATCGCCGCCCACGATGATTTTATCGGCCGCCACGCCGAGTTCCGCCGCGTGATCCTGCACCCAGCGCAGAGCGGCACGGCTGTCGGCCACGGCCGCGAGCGGCGACGTGTCGAAGCGCTCCTTGGTCCGGTAATCCGGCATGATGCCGACCATGCCGAGGTCCGCGGCAAACTTCGCCCACTGCGCCGAACGCTCGGGCGTGCCGTGCGTCCAGCCGCCGCCGAAGAAAAAAACCAGCGCCGGCCGCCGGTCCCGGACGGACCAACCGGCGGGCTTTAGCACAAAAAGTCGCAGTGGCTCAGGGGCGATCGCGCGGTAGATGAAGGATTCGGCGCCAGCCAGGAGCGGGAGCGGTGCGGCGGCCTGAGCCCACGTAGCGGTGGCGGTGCAGAGGAGAAGGGCGAATGCTCGGAATGGTCTCCACTTGGAGGCGGGGCCATCAGCCCTGCTTTGGTGGGCAGGTTTCCCGACCGCCCGCGGCCCATCGGGAGATGGGCCATCCAGCGGCAAACCCCTCTCAAGCGGGGAGCCAAGGCAGCGCAAACGGAGGATTGGGTCCCCTCTGGAGAGGGGTGGCGCGAAGCGCCGGGGTCTGGCGGCGGCATGTGAGACAGGCGCCACGACAAATCACACTTTCCCCGCTTCCTCGTTGCTCACGGGCTTGAAGTTGGGGCGGCCGTAGCGCGTCGTGGGCGGCGGGCCGTACGGGTTGTGCTTGAATTCATCCACCCCACGGCAGAGGTAGATCTTGAAGTTCGGGTTCACCGCCAAGTCATTTTTCACATTGGTGCCCGAGTAGCGGATCGTCAGCCCGGCGCGACGCCGATCGGACGGATTGGCGGGCGAACCATGGATGGCCCGGTCGTCGTGCAGCGAACACTCGCCGGCCTTCAGCCGGAACTGGATCGCGCTATCCGCCTTGAAATCCGTGCCGTCCTCGAGCTCGAGCGTGAGCACGGAACTGGTTTCCGTGGAGCGACGGTGCTTGATCACTCCGCCCAGATGCGAGCCGGGAAGCAGCTTCATGCCGCCGTTGACCTCGTCGACGTCGTCGAAGGCCAGCCAGACCGTAACCGAGTTGTGCGGCGCCATCGGCCAGTAATAGGAATCCTGGTGCCAGCCAACGGTCGAGAGGGTGTGCGGGTCCTTGATGAAGAAGTTGCTCGCCCAGCAGTAGAAGTTCGCCCCGAGGATGCCCTCGACGAGATCGAGGATCTTCGGGTTCAGCGCGATCTCGTAGAGGTAGGTGCTGGCCTCGTGCCACTCGCGGATGTCCTTGCTGGTTTCGCCGGGCTGCAGGAGCGCGAGCAGGTGCGGCAGCTCGGCGTTGATCTTCACCATCTCCTCGCGGGTGAAGACGGGCGGCAAGCCGAGGAGGTAGCCGTTCTCGTGGTAGAATTTCTGCTGGGCGGGGGATAGCTTGTGGGCCGTCGTCATGGGATGGGGGTATTTTCTGAATAAATTTAATTTCGTGTGGTTAGTGTGTTTCGTGGTGGTTCGCTGGCCTGTGCCCGACTCAGCGCCCGAGGTATTTGTCGCGGCCGCGGACGAGGGCCTCGATCTTCCGGTCGGCGATGGAGCGCTTGAGCATCCAGAACCCGCAGTCGGGGTGCACCCAGCGCACACGGCCCGGGCCGACCTTCTTCTCCACCGCCTCGATGCGGGCGGCGACTTCATCAGCGGTTTCGATGTGGTTGACCTTGATGTCGATCACGCCGACGCCGAGGGCGATCTTCTGGTCGATGCGCTTGAGGGCGTCAAGGTCGGCCGCCGGGCGGTGGGCGAGCTCAAGCACGAGATGGTCGGTATGCAGGGCGTTCAGGAAGGTGAGAAGTTTTTCCCAATCACCCTGCTGGATGGTCTGGCCGCCATAGTTGCCGAAGCAGAAGTGCACGGCACGTTCCGTGCCTTTGTCGATGCCGTCGAGCACGAGGTTCATGGCCGCCGCCGCGAGCGGACCATCGGCGGGATTGCCGGGGATGTTGGCCTCGTCCACCTGCAGACACGCCGCCGGCAGGCCGCGCATCTGCGCGGCGAGGACCTCGCCCAGTGCCATCGTGAGCTTGTCGAAGCTGCCGTAGTGATGGTCGAGCAACGTGCGCGCCAGCATGTAGGGGCTCGTGACCGTGAACTTGAAGGCCCCGCCCGCCACGGACGCGGCGCGCTGGCAGTCGGAGAGCAGGTTGAGGGAACCCTCGCCCAGTTTGCCGGTGACGACCCCGGCGGGCTTGCGGCGGAAGCCCATCGGCGAGTGGCGCGCAAACTGCTCGGTGATCGAGCGACCGACCACGGACGAGATGCCGGCCATCGGGCGGATGAAATACTCGATCATGCCGTTCGTGTCCGGGTGGTTCACGTCGAAGCGGTAGAGCTCGCCATCCGTCGGCAGGTCGATGCCCGCCTGGCGCTGGAGATCGAACACGACGCGGGTGGCGTCGATGACCGCCTGCTCGCTGGGCAGGGCGGCCAGCCAGTCCGGCACCGGATAGGAGCCGACCGTCGTGGTCAGAATGCGCGGGCCATTTGGCAGCGCCGAACCGGCGGGCTTGGCGGATTTGACCGACGGGGCGCGCAGACCGGCCGCGGCCGCGAGGGCGCGGGCGGGCTTGGCGGCGGAAACGAAGGCGGGAGGATTAACGGGGCAGCAGGATTCGCACATGGTTTTTTAGGGGACAAGGGACGATGCATTCGCGCCGGCGAGCAGCCAACGCCGAAATTGTTTTTGGAACGCGGTCGCCACGGTGTCGCCGGGCATGACCAGCACACCCCAGCCCCCGCGGGCGGGGTTGAGCGGCACCTCGCGGGGGATCTGGAGTTCGCACATCTGGCGGTCCTCCTCGAGCACGCGCACGGCGAACTCGATTTGCTGTTCCGGTGGCGGTCCCTGAAAGCCGGGCGAAATCGCCAGTGACCAGAACACGGTGCAGCGGGTGACGACCAGATCGGTGTTGAGCAAGGTGTAGCCAATGATGTTGCCGACCGGCAGGTCAGAGGCATTCGCCACCGGTTGCCAGGTGCGGCGCAGGGCGGCGATGACGCCGTCTTCCGTCAAGGCCGGGGAGGGCACCGGGTCCACGGAAACTGCCGGTAGAGGGGAAGGCGGAGATAACGGCATGGCAGATGGGGCGAAGCATCCTAGCATAAATTTACTTTCCATACTTGGCTTTTGAGGTGTAAGACCTTTGGCATATCGGGCAATGGGCTTTGTTTTCTCCCCGACCATGCCTGACTGCTCTTCTTTTCCCGTGGGATTGCAAAATGTCATGGCGGGAAATTTGCGAATACGCCTTCGTGGCCGGGGCCTGCTCGCATCGCCCCGCCCGGTCCTCCACCCATGAAACACTCGCGTCCCCTCGCAGTCACCATCCCGCCGGCCGGCGTCCTGTTCGCCGAGAGCGTCCATGCCGGCGACTTCCACATGGCGCCGCGCACCGATCCGTTTCACAAACTCGTCTATGTCCTGCGCGGCGGTCTGCGCTACACCGAGGTCCAGCGCGCGCCGGAGAATATCGCCGCCGGCATGCTGCTGGTCATACCCGCGGACCGTGAGCATGAAATCAGGGACGAACAACCCTCGACGCTTTTTTTGCTTTGTCTGAACAAGACATTTTTGGCGGGTGCTCCCGAACTACCGGCCCTCTGGAGAGAACTGACCGACCGGACCGAACGCCGGATCGGGCTGAGCCGTCCCACCCAGCATCAGCTTGAATCCGCCTGGCGCCGGGCGATGCTGGAACATCTCCAGCCGCGCGCGGGCGGCCTCACCACGATCCGGACCCTGGCCGCCCAGATTCTGGTGACGCTGGTTCGACTGCCGGCCAAAAAAACCGGACACACCCCCCTGACCCGCGTGGCGGCCGTTGCTCGCGAGATGGAAGTGACATTCTACGATGAGTGGAACCTCGACCGGGCGGCGACTCGCGCCGGTGTCTCCCGCCGGCACTTCAGTATGCTCTTTCGCCAAGTCAGCGGCCGGACCTTTTGGGAGCATCTGATCGACTTGCGACTCACCCATGCCGCTCAACTGCTGCGGAAAGGGAACCACTCCGTCACCGGCGTGGTTTTCGCCTGCGGTTTCGGCGACCTCTCCCAGTTTTACCGCCTGTTCCGGCAACGCCACGGGTTGCCGCCCGGAAAGTGGGCGGCAAAGTCAAGGCAAGCGATGCTTGCACGGAAACCCGGTCGCGCAAAGTAGGTAGCCGAACCCATCGAGGCTTCTATCCGGCGTGACCGCATCGTCATCCGGCTGTTTTGCTGCCCGCCGCAAGCCGCCCGGAACTCCCAGGACGAGGGAGTGTTTTCAAACCCGGGTTCGCTGGAAATCGCTGGAGGGACGGTCTCCGTACCGTCCGGGCTGACGCACCGGCCGCCGTCCGGGCTGGCAGACTGGCTGTCGCCCGCGGCCGGTACGGAGACCGGCCCTCCAGCTGGCAACCCTTCGGAGAAACCCGCGATTTAAGACACTCCCTAACGCTGGCGGCACGAACATTCGACGACGGGGAGCCGGAGCAACTTTTTCTTGCGCCGAATCATCGCTGCCGCCCATCTTTCCTCCGCCTCCATCCTTCCTTCCATCCCTTGTCTTTATGATCACCTCCCGTCGCTTCCTGGTCCTCCTTGCAATTACCACTGGCTTCAGCTTCGCCGGACTGCTCCCGGCGTCTGCTGCTCCCTTTGTCGGGCGCTGGGCGCTGACGATACCCGGCGGGGGCGCCGGCTGGCTCGGGGTCGAGGCGAAAGACGGGGCGCTCCAAGGCAGCATTCTCTGGGGCGGCGGCAGCGTGGTGCCCGTGGCCGGCACGCGCGTCGAGGGCGATCGCCTCATTGTTACCCGCATTTCCAAGGTGAAGAAAAAAAATGCCGCCGGCAAGGAGCAGGAGGAAACGGTCACCGAGACCATCACCGGTAAACTCACGGGCGATCAGTTAAATCTGGTCACCGTGAAGGCGAAAGCCGATGGCGTGGCGTATGATCGCGCCGAGTTCAGCGGGTTCCGGATCAAGGACCTGCCACCGCGGCCCGACCTCGCCACCGTGAAGTTTGGACCGGCCATCACGCTCTTCAATGGCCGTGATCTCACCGGCTGGCGGCTCGTCCAGCCCAAGGCGGACAACGGCTGGAGCGTACAGGCTGGCGTACTCATTAACCGCGTGGAAAAGGGCAAGCATCATGGCAACCTGCGCACCGCAGCCGAGTTTGAGGATTTCAATCTGAAGCTGGAAGTCCGCACGATGGCCGGCAGCAACAGTGGCGTCTATCTGCGCGGGATCTATGAGGTGCAAATCGCCGAGACTTTTGGCAAGCCGCTCGACCCGCACAACATGGGGGCGCTCTACAGCCGGATCACCCCATCGGTCGCCGCGGAAAAGCCCATCGGCGAATGGCAGACCTTGGACATCACCCTCGTGGACCGTCACCTCACCGTCGTGCTCAACGGCCAGACCATCATCGCCAACCAGCCCGTTCTCGGCTGCACCGGCGGGGCCCTGACCAGTGATGAGTTCAAGCCCGGCCCACTCTACCTGCAAGGCGACCACACGAACATCGACTATCGCAACCTCGTCCTGCGGCCGGTGGTGCGGTGAGGTGCGTGGCGGCCGTCAGCCATTCTGCGCAGCCGCCGCCGCGGCTCGTCGGGGACGACTCGCCCTGCTACCCGCGCCCGGATATCCCGAGCAGCCGCGAATGCGGGGAAAAAATTGGCACGGGGTGTGGTTTCGGTTGCGAGCAGAGTGTGAAATATCCTGGCTAGCAGCCTGTCGGACTTGCACTCAACGTGGCGTATTCAATCCAAACCCGGGTTCGATGATGAGCGTCACTTCCCACCAGGCTGCTAGGTCTGGATATCTCGGACGCGGATATTAAAACCCGCGCCCTTCAATCTGCCCCAGAGGAATATTCGGGGTACCGCGCGCAGCCCAGTGGGCGGGATGATTCAGACCGGTTGATTACAGGCGGATGACAATCCGCGCCTCGATGGCATGGGTCGTCAGACGATCCGCACCCAGCATGCCCCGATAACTCAGGGACGCATTCATGCCTTTGGTCATTACGGCGGTCAGGGACGCCTCCACATGCACCGCGCTGTTCCCCGGCCCCGCGATCTGGGTGGCAAAAGGCACGGGCGAGTCCACGAGGTAGGCCGTAACCGTTTCCTTGCCTTCCTCCAGCAGATAATGCCAGCCGGCTTGCAGCCGGGCGGTCAAATGGCCGGACTGGATCGTGATCGGCAGGATCAGGGCGGCGCCGCCTTCGAACGCCGAATTCTTGGTGGTCAGACGCGGTATCACGAGCCCCACCGCCCCGGCCCCCGCTTCGCTGTACGCATTGACGATCGCGTCCTGACTGTCGAATAGGGCATAGGGAATGAGCGTCGTCTTGTTACTCAGTGTAAAGGCTTTCGACGCCTTGATTGCCGCCGACCAAACCTTGCCACTGGGTGAGGCCGTGGCGGTCCGGGCCAGGCTGGAGATCTGCCGGGTCGAGTTGGTCTTGCCCCAACCATAGCCGAAGACGGCGTCCAGCATGACGCCGGTGGCTCCGAGTTCGCCGGATGCAAAGGCCTGAAGCGAGGTGAGCTTTGTCTTCGTTTGCCCGACATTCGCTTTGAAGGTGTCTTGCGCATCGGTGAAACCCAGCGCCAGACCGCCCCGGCTCGTTTCATTGAACCGGCAATCAATCCCGCCGGCCAAAAAGGGACGGGAAATCGTGGAGCCGGCCTGATTACGGTCGGTCGGGCGCTGACCAAAGCCGTCACCGGCCAAAATGAAAGGCGTAACCCGACTGGTCGCGGCCGGCGCGCCACCCAACCGGACATCATCGGCACGGGCGAACAGACTGTCCGTCATGCTGCTCATGGCCTCGATTTCCTGCCGGGTGGGCACATAAATCGTCCGACCGGAAAGTTCTTCCAGGATCAGCGTCTGGGTCGCGCTCGAGGCCAGGTTGGCCTGGACGAGGATTTGGTTGAGCTCGGCGGTGTAGCCCGCCGAAATATCCAGGGCGCTCGCCACGCGGCCCTGCGGCCCCGAGGTGGCCGCCGGCGCCAGGAGGGCACGCACGAGCTGCCCCCGGATGGCCCCGCCGGGATTAACCGCCGTGTGGAAATTCAT